>NZ_LGSS01000011.1 GCF_001190785.1 Gottschalkia purinilytica
ATGAATATCAAATCGCAGTAGCTGAATATTTAGCAGGACAGAACTAGACCAAAGAGGGTCTTTTTTTATTTCAAAAAATAGTGAGGTGTGAGATGGAAAAAAATATAATCAATACTGTAATAGCGGGAGCAGGAACGTTCTTGACATGGCTATTTGGTACATGGGATTTAGCTTTACAAGTGCTTATAGTCTTTATAGTTCTGGATTATACAACAGGGCTGTTAAGGGCAGGATTTAATAAACAATTAAGTTCTAACATAGGATTCAAAGGTTTAGCCAAGAAAGCAGTTATATTTGCAGTTTTAATAGTTGCAGTTAGTTTAGATAAGCTACTAGAGAGTGATGCATGGATATTCAGAACTCTAGTGGCTTATTTTTATATAGCCAATGAAGGAATAAGCATTATAGAAAATTGTGCTGTACTAGGATTACCAGTTCCAGAAAAACTTAAAGACATACTTTTGCAACTAAAAGAAGGTAATAAAAAAGAGATAAAATAAGGAGTGTGTTAATATGAAATTAGTAGTAATTGACCCGGGGCATGGTGGAACAGATAGCGGAGCCACCGGAAATGGATTAAAAGAAAAAGATGTAGCTTTAACAATAGCTTTAAAAACGGACTGGTATTTAAATCATTATTATAAAGTAAAAACAATAGTTACGAGATATACAGATAAATATGTAAGTTTAGGAGATAGAAGTAAATTATCTAACTCTAACAATGCCGATTTATTCTTTTCTGTACATTGCAACGCCTTTGATGGTAATGCTTACGGTTATGAGGATTATACCTATACTAGTGTTGGTCAAACGACCAAGAATATAAGAGAGACTTTCCATAACAAAGTTACAGAGGTCTTAAATAAATATGGAATCAGAAACAGAGGTATGAAAACAAAAAACTTAGCAGTTTTGAGAGAGACTAGAGCAAGTGCAATATTAGTAGAAACATTATTTATAGATAATGTAGGTGATTCTAACCTATTAAAGAATAGTAATTATATAGAAGATATAAGCAAATGTTATGCTGATGGAATAGCATTAGCTTTAAAACTGGAGAAGAAATAAAATATATTTATTGGACATTAGACTAGGGAATTAATCCCTAGTCTTTTTTTATTTCTTACTATATTTTTTAATTAACAAATCAAGAAGTATTGTAGAGTTTAGAGGAGAAAGATAAATGTTGTAGAAATATGTATTTATACTATGGTTATTCGAGAATGTGACTAATATGAATTTGTATATATGTAAATGCTGTATAGAAGGCTCTTAATTGAGTGAAATTAAGTATAATTCAAGTCGACTAGATCAAAAAGTAAGGTGATGAGAAATTTGAGTATTAAGATTGAGTTGTTTTTAGAATTACCGTATATTATAAAATTAAAAGAAGATAAAGACTATATTTTTTCGTTTAACTTTGATGACTTTGAAATATATAATTTAAAAATTATACATAACAATTATTCGGGTGATGAAATATATAATGAAAAAAATCCGGAAAATTCAAGTAGCCATTTGCAGATTGAAGCAGTCTATAAGCACTGTAATTACAAAAATTATGACATTGAGTTTAAAGAATATACACTTTTTAATAACAAAGATGATTTAGATGGAATTAAAGTTAAAGAAGAATACATAGTAAAATTACCAAAAACAGAACAAATTAAAGTTTTTAATGCTGTTAATATAAGATTAAATCAAATACTTAACTTTTTAAATGAGAAATCAAATATGTTTTGGATTAAACCTATTCCAATTAATCCTATAAGCGAGTGTATAGGAAATGGAATTGAATTTAATTTCTATTCACCAGAATGTGATTTATCATCAAATTTTAAAGAAACCATACGATATAATGATCATTATATGACAGATATTAAATTCAAGAAAGTGACTGAAGTAAATGACGAATTTTTCAATAGTTTTAATGTTACCAATGAAATAAATAAAAAATATGTGATATATCTTAATAAGGCGAGAATTGCATTATTTGAAGCAGATTATGAGGATTTCATTATATATTGTAGTATAAGCGTTGAGGCTTTTATTAGGCAATATATATGTGAATTAGCACCTGAAGATGATATTATCTATAATAGACTCTCTAATTTAAATTATGATTATTTAGATCAATATTATAATATATTATTAAAATATTTAAAAGGAAAGAGTCTAAAAGAACTAGAACCAAAATCCTATACATTCTTAAAAAGAATGTATTCACTCAGAAATGCAATTATGCATAGAGGTCATATAGATAATAAAACTCTAGCAAAATCTGGATTAAGTCATTTAGAAAAGATTAATTTTGAGGAGTGCAAAAAGATATTAGATCATGTGGAAAAAAGTTTTATATTAATAAAAGAACTGTAGCGCAGATAAATAATTTATTAAATACTTTTTAAAAACCGACCTCATATTTTGCGTTTTAAGGGCGTTGTTTTTGCTTTTAATATAATAGGTATACTAAGTAATATCAATTCATGGAGTATCAAAGAGCGATTATTCACTCCTTTTTTATTATGTAAAATATGGTAAAATAGATGTAAGAATATTGATATATTAAGAAGCTTTTTTATAGAACAACTAAATATAAAGGAGATTTAATTTAATGAAACAAAATAAGTTATTTCGTTTGATGGAATGGATAGGTTTTATTATGGGGCTATTTACTCTTAGTATAGGTAATCGCTATTTTGATTTTTATGTTAACTTAATGGTTATTTCATTAGGGGGATTGATTACTTTTTCAGGTTATTTTTTAAGGAAAAGGTTAGAAAAGGATGACTAAAGGTAGAGGGCTCATATAATAAGACTATAGTTATATATAAAGCTACTACATTTCTGTAGTAGCTTTATTTGTTTTATTGAACATCAAATACAAATGGTTGAAAATCAAGATCATAGTTTTCAGAACTTCCTTCAAAATATAACTTTAATGGTTGATCTTTGTCTGCTTTTTCAAATAATACTATTCCTTCCTCGGTTATGCCTGGCATTATTTCTGATTCAATTTCCTTATATTTTGCATCGAAGTTGTCTTTTTCTTTAATTTGAGTAGAACCTTGAGTTGCTTTCGCATTAAATGAATAGAAGTTTATTTTATCTTTAGTATTATTTGTTACAGTAACATGAATTCTTGTTTCATTTTCTGCGAATTCTACTTTATTTACTTTTAATACATATCCATGTTGGTTTTGTTCTTGATTAACTTCTTTTGTTTTAACTGCAGGGGCAAAAGCAGTAGCATAGTCAGATTTATCTATATTATTAGCCATTATAACAGGAGCAGTTATTGTTGCACCCATCATATTTTCACCTTCTTGTGCTCCCTTTACAACTCCTTTTATATGTACTATGTCTCCTTCTTTAATATCTAGATCCCCTTCGATTCCTACTAGAGTATTATAATTGTCATTATCATAGGCATAACATTGTATATAAGTCCCATCATCATCTTTTTCAGGTTCAAATAGTATCTTTGCATAGAAATCCACTTCATAATCTTTATATTTATCTGGAGAAGAATACATTTTAGAAAACTCTTGCTGAGTTTTAATTTGTCCCTTTGATTCAATTTTACCTCCAGATTCCTTAGCGTTAGAGCATCCTATAGTGAAAATCAAAAACATAGATATAAGAATTGCAATTATTTTTTTCATAAAGAAACCTCCTTTTATTTTTAGTAAATAAGTCCTAGACATTATATCATTATGTGTATAAAAAGGCTGTCGAAGAAAGGAGAAAATATTTTTTTAAAATTGAATTTATAAGTTTTGTATAGATGTTTAAGAAGAAAAAATAAATGCTTACTTTTTTATTTGTACAACTTTATATAAATATGTTAAATTAGGTATATAGAAAATATTAGCAAGGGAGGTATTATTGTGAAAAAAACAGTATTTACACTGGGACTAATAGGCGGAATAATAGCTATAATGATTTCTCTAGGCATGTTTATTTGGGGTGGAATACAACCTTCTAATTATGAATTTGGAAGACAAATAATGACAAGTGGAGCAATTTCTATTATATTTTCTGTTATGGGATTGGTATCTTCTATATTAGCAGAAAAAAACAACAAGTTATTTGGAATATTGCTAATACTTAGTGCAATTGGTGGATTGTTTACAACGCTATTCTTTTATGTAATACCAGCAATTTTATTTATTATAGCTGGAATATTAGCTCTTATTCCAGAAAAAAATAAGAATACTATATAGGGATATGGTGAGTGTATGGATTTAACTAAAGTTATCAGTGAAGCGGTAGAGAATGCTATCGTTCAAGAATTAGGAAGATTCAATGATAATATGTTGAATATAGCTAAAGCATTTGAAAAAGCTAATTATGAGTTAGAGGTCTATACAGTAAAAGAAGTAGCTTCAATCCTTAAAGTGAATACAAATAAAATATATGAATTAATAGATAAAGGATTACTCAAGGGACTAAAACTCGGAAACATGAAAGTAATAAGAGCAGATTTGATTGATTTTCTAAAGAAGTACAGTGGTATGGATTTAAGTGATCTTGATAATATAAAAGAGTTGAAATCAAATATATAGTTGGGGACAAAATGGGGACAATTTGTTTTTTAGTGTCCCTATTTTGTCTTTATTGATCCAAATGTCAAATCTATAAAATGTGATGTTTGCAATAGTTACACGAAATTAACATAAGTCTCAAAATAAGATTTCGCTGACTTCGAATCAGTTTGTCGGGGGTTCGAATCCCTCAGGGCGTGCCAAGTATAACTTTAAACTTTTGAAAATATCAGAATTAATATTATAAAAATCTAAATAATAAAAATATATGAAACTCGTGCAGTAGTTGTGCAATAGAAAAAACAATCAATAATCGCTAATGATATTATTTAATATTATTAGTAAATAAATGATTTATTTTTTCTGTGTCAACTACTTTTTTTGTTTTCCATAACATGAGTATATATTTATAGTTAAGTTAATATCACCATTACTTAAAAGTGATTTTCTGGTATTACAAGTAAAACATACTATTACTTTTCTAGCACTTTCTAACTTTGATACAATTCTATAAATCATATTACTATCCTTCGTTTCAATTTTTACTTTTTCATAAAAAATATTATTAATTTCAGTATGTTAAGTATAAGATATTAAATCACAATGCTTTATTAAAATGGATGTTTATTTTTTCTCCATTCTTTAGAATTGATTTAGGATAATATCGGTGTAAAACTTTGAATTATACATCTTAATCGAGTAATTCTTTATTTTTAATGAAGTAAAAAAATAAAACAATGATAAGATCATATGCAGTAAAAGTGAAGATATAATTAAAATAAAAAATATATATGATATACTAAATTTAAAGTTAAACAAACTTACATGAAGAGAGATAATGTAATGCAGAAAAAAGCAGTAGTAGTTTCTGTAGTAATAGAAGCTTGATGCGCAGGAAATATGCAAATATTGATATACAAGACATTTTGGAGATTAATTTGACTAATATATTAAAATAAAAAACATATCAGTAATTTCTGCGTGATTGATTACGTAAAAGAGATAAGTGGCTATATAAAAATCTATTAACTAAGATTTAATAAAAGGACCTATATGGTCCTTTTTATATTTCAAAAAAACGAGGTGTAATATGGAACAAGAAATTATAAAAGTAGCTCTAAGTCAAGGATTATGGGCAGTATTATTTGTAGTTATGTTATTTTATGTGTTAAGAGAAAATAGCAAAAGAGAAACGAATTACCAAGATATAATAAAAGAATTATCTGAGAAATTCAACATAGTTGAAGATGTAAAAGAGGATGTTAGAGAAATAAAGAAAAAGATTTTTCATTAGAATAGTAAAAATTATTTGAAAACACTTTATATATATTAGAAGTGTTTTTTATTTTTTGAGAGGGGGTGGTTTCATTGTGAAGTATGGAAAAACAATTATGTGTAAATTAAAACTAAGAAACAAAAAAATATTAGAATAAAATAATCTAGGAGGTAATTATATGAATTATGTAGTAGATCACATTCCAAATTCTAAGTCTAAAAGACCAGGAACGAAATTAAATTCTCAGTATTTAACTATTCATAGTACAGGAAATCCAGATTCTACAGCTAGGAATGAAAGAGGTTGGCTTACTAATCCTTCAAATACTAACTCAGTAAGCTGGCATATAGTAGTTGATGAAAAAGAGGTCATAGAAGCTATACCACTAAACGAAATATCTCATCACGCAGGAAGTTCAGAAGGTAATAACACAAGTATAGGCATTGAAATGTGTGAAAGTGGCAATAGAGAAGCAGTAATTCAAAATACAGTTAAATTAGTTGCTAAGTTATTGAAAGAAAGAGGATGGGGAGTAGATAGACTAAGAAGACATTACGATTGGATAGGTAAGAACTGCCCTAGAATTTTGAATTATAATAACTGGGAAGGTTGGACAAGGTTTAAAAATTTAGTACAAGCAGAGCTAGGAGGTAATAACATGGTCACACTTAGGAAAGGCGATAGTGGAGATTTAGTTTATAAGCTACAAGCAGATTTATTAGCCATAGGATATACAGAAGTAGGAAAACCAGATGGTATCTTTGGCACTAATACTGAAAATGCAGTAAAGAGATTTCAAAGAGATTATGGATTAAGCTCGGATGGAATTGCAGGAAAAAATACTTTAAATAAAATACAGGAGGTTTTAAAGTCTATGAGTGAACATTGGGGAGCAGCAATAAAAAGAGAGCTAGAATCACATGGAGTGGTTATATCTGAGGAAAGATATGATGATAACATCACAAGGGCAGAAAGTATGGTTTTAGCATTACAAGTCATTAAAGCTATAAAAGGGATAAAGTAACATGTTAGATTCTATAATATAAAATTAGCAATAATATTTGTAATAGAGCTAAAAAAAATTTTAGACTAGGGAAATCCCTAGTCTTTTTCTGTTTTTTGAAAATGTAAACCACTCTTACTTTAAGTTTTAAAATGGATTTAATTATATATAAGCATGTCAGATTATGTCGTATGAATGATAAAGTAAAGAGTTATAGATTAGTAGGATGAATATTACAGAATGAATTAAATACAAATATAAAATTTAATCATACACTATAACAGTTGAGGTAAGACGTATCATAAATAAAGAAGTTTTCATTTAAAGAGTAATCCACACTTTTAATATTTAACATTATACAAAACTTACAACCAATAAACCATGAATAATAATATATATATTTTGAACTAGTTTGCTGTATCCTACATATGCTCTTAGATTGATGTTAGATTATTTTAGGATTAATATAACTAAATATATTACATTTTGTTAATAGTTAAAATGAGAAGTACTGTAATATTACTAAAAATGAGTGAATTATTATGAAGCAGTTAAGTTAAACATTGAATGAGTTAAAACCAATGATTTGATTTGATAGCTTTCTTTAGAGAATTTATATATATCTTACTTTATTAACATGTTAATGATATCATTTAGAATCATAGTTTCATGTTACGATACTATATCAAAATTAAATATGATTATAAAATTAAAACTCTAGCTATAATGTCTAGCAATTAATCAAGCATTTAAGTAAATTGTAGTATAATGAAAACTAAGGGCAATATAATAACACATAGTTTTATATTACAACATTCATTGGTAGGATCATTCAGAGAACATCGGTAATACCTATAATTATGCACAATTTAAATTACTTATTGAATAAACATAGGAGGCAGTATGAGAGAATCATTTATTAAAATTTTTAAGTAATTACTTAGATGAAAAAATAAGATATTTAAAGAAAATGAACTAGCGATATCTATTCGTAAAGAAGTTGTTAATAGTATATATGAAAATACGTTAATTGATGAAAAAGAATACAAAGTTTTTGGATCTCCAGGACAAGGACAGTGGGCTGAAATACCATGAATTGCTATATTTGATAGAGAAATAACTGACAGTGCTATGAAGGGTTATTATATAGTATATTTATTCATAAGTGATATGAGTGGCTTATATTTATCGCTAAATCAAGTATATACTTATTTTAAAGAGAATTATAAATCAACAATAGCTAGAGAAAAAATTGAATATGTGGCACTTAAATATAGAAGAATTATAAAATCAAAATTAGAAGGATTTAATTGTATACAGATTGACTTAAAATCAAAAAAGGATTTGGCTCTTGGATATGAAAAAGGACATATTTGTGGAAAGTTCTATGATGCAAATAGTCTACCATCTAAGAAAGAAATGATAAACGATTTAAGGAATTTAATAGGTGTATATAGAGAATTAAAAGGTAATTTAAGCTATGGAACAAGTTATGAACAACTACTAAATGAAATAATACTTATAGAAGATAATACAATAGATAGTGCAGAAGAAGAGTTTCAATTTATTACATATGAGAAAAAACCAAATATATATATAGTTGATATGCCAAAAGATATTTCTGGAAAAGAAAAAAGTAATATATTAAGATGGGATAGAGATCCTCAGGTTGCTGCAAATGCTTTATACTCTGCCCAAAATTTATGTGAAGTAGATAGCTCACATAAGTATTTTATATCAAAGAGAACAAATAAATATTATTCGGAAGCACATCATTTAATTCCAATAAAGTTTCAATTTAAATTTAAATATAGCCTTGATGTAGAATCAAATGTTATTTCTCTTTGTTCAGTATGTCATAAGAAGTTACATTATGGAAGGATTGAAGATATTGAAGATGAATTAAAAGTCTTATATAAGAATAGAAAAGATAGATTAAGTAAGTGTAAAATAGATATTTCATTTGATGAACTTATAGAGTGTTATAAATAGAATTAAATATATTATTAAATTTAATAGTATTAATATATTGAGTTGATGATTTTTACTATTATAGTTTAATGCTCCAACCATATCTAAACCAAGATGACTATGTTATTAAAACTGGAGTTGTGGAAGTTATCGATAAAGTGATATGACTATGGATATAACAATGGTTATAGCGCTTACTCATGATATATTGATTTCTGAATACCATATAAAGTATATTAAAAAGTAAGCAATAAGACGCTTATTACGATGGTAGCTTTATATTTAAGCTATTTAATAATTTTGCTTTATGATTAAGCTTATTACTGATCTTAAATTTTCTTTTATTAGATTAAGCATTATTATAGAAAACTAGACTAGGGTTAATCCCTAGTTTTTATTTTTTAAAACTTAGAAAATTGACCTTTTATTTTAAATTCTAGAGGGACATCTCTTGTTATTTATATGTAAGTAATTTAAATAATAAATAACATTGTATAAGTTAATTAAAACTTGTAATTTTAAAAAATATTTTATACATGAATAAAATAAAGGAACGAATAGTCCTTTGTTTATGTGTAACTTATTATTTAATAAACATAGGATTAAATAAACCAAATTTAAACTATCTTGAAAGGATACCTGGAAGTGAATATTCTACTTTGAACTTTACTTTTATAGCATTTTTTATATCAACTTAGAGGTAATATGAGACATTAAATTGGGAAGGAATTAGAGATATATCTATTTGTCATAAAAAATAATAATGATTGAAGAAAACACAACAAGTTAAATCATATTTGACTATCTAAAAGCTACTATTTACTTCTTAATATCATAGTACTCAAACAGAAGTCTATCAAGTAATTCACTTAACCTTACAACTTCTGGGTTAATAAGATTAAATTGATTTCTTTCTATTAAATCATATAATTTAACTTTAGTTTCTTCAATTTGCCTAATAAGATTTAATAATCTAGCTTTTTTATCCAATTTACATACCTCTTTTCTTAAGAATAAATTTACTGACAATAGTTTTACTACTAATAGTCTTTTTGATTTAACTTGTTGTGTTAGGAAAATTTTATAGTAAGAATAATTAAAAGTATAAATAGATGATATTAATTAAGATGATATAAGGTGAGATAATATGGGACTTATAAGAGAATAGAGGGAATTTTGTTAACTATTGTGTGTAATCTATAAACATACAAGTTTTTGGCTATAAAAAGAGAAATAAAGATTAATAACATAAAAAATAGACCAGTATAAATTACATCTGATCTATTTTTTAAAAATATTTAAGCAAAAATCATGCACTATTTATTTTGAATATTGTTAGATTACTTAATTAGTTCAGATACAGCTAAAAACCTATAGCCTCGTTTTTTAAGCTTTGATAAATAGCTTTTAAAGCTTCGGCTATATGACTTTCTTCATCAACATAATCATGTAATAAAGTAATATTTGCATTTTGGGTTGTAGAAAGAATTGTTTCAGTAACATTTGATACACCCGGGTTATTCCAAGCTTTTGAATCTTGATGAGTTGACTATAAGGCAATTTTGACTTTATTCTCATTTGCAATATCTTCAACTCTTTCATTGTGAAGTCCAAAGGGAGATGAAAACATTTTAGGCTTTGTACCTGTTAAGTCAAAACTTATTTTTGTGTTTTTTCAAATTCATCTTGTATGTTTTCTTTAGATGCTTTATTAATATCTATATGGGAAAAGGTATGATTTCCAATTTCGTGTTCTTCTTTAATATTCTTTTTATAATTTCTGGATATAGCTAAGCATGTTTTCCCAGAACAAAAAAAGTAGCCTTAACATCATGTTGTTTTAATATATCTAATATTTGAGGTGTAATTCTAGGATGAGAACCATCATCAAATGTTAAAGAAAGAGTTTTTTTATTTTTTGAACCGTACTTAATTACTCTTGAAGAATTATTCTTTTGATTAATAGGTTCATGTGTTATGTCTTTAGAAATATTTTTATTTTTTTATAAAAAGACTAATTATTAAAAAAAAGTAAAACAAAAACTATAAGTACTGTAAATATTTTTTATTCACTTTTTATTTCTCATTTCAGTCATAAAAAGAAATTTAACTAAAAGTATGTTGCGTATAACCTTAGTTAAAAGTAAACAATATCATTAAGAAGCTTATTTTAAGACTACGTTAATATAGACTAAAGAGATATGTAATATTAGATAGTAAAAAATAAAAGACTTGCAAACAGTATTTTTACAAGTCTTTCATTTTATATCATATATAGATTTCTTTTACTGTTTTTTGTATAATATTAATATAAAAAAGGAATTAAGAATTAGAAGTGTTTATGTATTTTGAAAATTACTAGCAAATTACTATTCACAAGTATGTGGTAAAAGTAATTTTATTATGTCTTCTATTAAAGATAGCTGTTTTTTAGAGCATCTATTTAGTAATGTAGTAAGATTGTTATCATTATAAGGAGTAGTAATGTCCATAGATGTACCGAAAATTAAATAGTCAGTAGATATATGCAAGCTATTCGATATTTTAATTAGAGTATCTATACTCATTTTTCTTTCCCCTCTTTCTAGTTGACCTATATACAAAGGAGATAATTCAACTATCTCAGCAAATTTTTCTCTTGATAGACCCAGCCTTTCTCTTTCGATTCGCATTCTCTGACCCATTGCGTGATAGTTAACATTATTCATATATGATTCCACCTTACGTTGTCTTATATTTTGATTAGTGTACCAGTGTTAACTTTTACTTTATATATAAAAAAAGAATAATAAAATATGCCATTAGCTAATAAAAAAAATTTGCAATAAGCTTACAAAACATGTAAAATATTGAAGTGGCATAATAAAATATGTTTTAAATAATACGAGGGGAGAATATTTTTATTGTGACAAAGAAAGAGGAAAAGGCTAAAGATGACTATAATACAAATAAATATATTAATAATATAATAGCTGACTATAAATATAAAAAAAGTTTTCATAAGAACATATATAATAAAGAAAAACTAAAAAAGCTAAATAAAACTTTAAATGATATAGAAAAAACAAGACAAAAACTTAATGATTTAATTGTTTCTTGTGATAGTCTTACTGACATTAAAATTATTGAGTTAAGTCAAGAGCTAGACATACTTTTAAATAAATACGAATATTTGAAAAAAGAAAAATAGAGTCCAAAAGTCTAAATTTATTTTGGAAGTAAATGTCTAGTTTCTAGTCATAAATAAGTTAACTTTAAAGGGACATTAATTAGTATACCATAAAATTATGTATGATCTAGACTTAATTTAATATCTAAATTTTATTTAATATTAATATAAAATGACCTCTTTATAACCTTGATGATTTAGAATATATTTTTACATTTTTTAAAATAATAATATATTATATATCAATGGAGGGACAGTAAAATTAAAAATAAAATTGAGGTTGTTTTTAAGTACATATATTCTGATGAAGAATATAAGGATATGTTTTTAAAAAAAGAACAAATAGAAACTTTAGAAGAATATATTTTAAAAAATATAGACTTAGGATACATATGGATTCAATTTGAAGAAGAAAAGTATCATATTAGAAGTGAGGAAGGAATAGAGTACTTTGTATTTGACGATTGTAAAATTATAAGCTTTGATGAATTTTGGAATTCGGAATTAGGGATACTTAAAAAGAAATTACTATTATGTAAAAAAAGTAAAGATTCTCAAGAGTTTTTAAAAAAACATAGAAACTTTACAGGCTTAATTCTAAAAAATAAAAAAATCGATCAAATAATGGTTAATATACTAAAAGAATATAATTTAAATAATATCAAATTTGAGGATTGCAATTTTGAAAACATTATTTTAAGAAACTGTGAATTAAGCAATATGAAAGTTATTAACAGTTCTTTTTTTAATGTTAAAATTGAAAATGTACATTTTCTAGATTGTTATTTTTATAAAAGAAGAGATATTAAAGAATCTACTTTTAATAAGTTAGTATTTGAAAAAAGCATAATTAAAGATATAAATTGGAAACCTGAAATATTTAATAATAATACTTTTATAGAGTGCAAAATATCTAATTTTAAAAGATTTAAAATAGGAAAGAGTGATACTGATTGTATGCTAAGAAATATAGAACTTCACAAATGTGAGGTAGTATGCTCGTCTTTTGATATGCACAAATTCCTATATTCTAAACTTACAGGCAACATCTTTAAAGATAAAACAAGCTTTTATTGTTGTGAATTTGAAAATAACATTATAAAAAATAATGAGTTTATAGATTGTAATTTTGAATCTAGCAGTTTTTTTGGAGATATAGAAAATAATAATTCAAATATGAGAAATATATATACAGATAATTTGTTTAAACATTGTATATTAAACTCCGCTGACTTTTCTAGAGTAATCTTAGGCCGAAATAATTTTACATATAATACATACAACCATGCTTCTGTATTTTCCCTAAAATATTTTAAATATATAAAGAACATATACAAAAATGAAGAGAAAAAACTATATAAGTTCAAAGAAGAATACTGTAAAATACTATTTGATCTTTATAACAATTTATATAAAGAGTTTAAGGAAAATAATATATTAAAAAGTGCATACGACTATTATTATGTAGCGAGAAAAATAGAAATTTTAAAAAAGTACTATGATATAAAGTGTAAGAAATTTGAGCTGAAAGAGCTAAGAAAATTTGATAAAGAAGATTTAAGTGATGAACCTGTTAAAGAGATAGGTATATATAAAAATAGTAAGAAGACATATCTAATTAAAGATATTAGTATGAAAAAAATTGAGTTAAGAAAGATGATTTTATCATATTTATTATGTGGATTTGGAGAAAAGCCGATAAGAGCCTTTATATGGTGTCTTTTAGTAATATTTTTTAGTGCTTTTCTATTTATGTTTCTAGGAATAGAAGGAAAAAGCGAATACATAGACTATATAGGATTAGTAGATCGATATTTTTATAGTGGATATGATCATATTAGAGTAAGCTTTATAGAATGGATAAAAGATTTCGGAGTAAGTTTTTACTTTAGTGTTATAAGTTTTACTACTATTGGATTTGGTGATATTCATCCTTTAAGTGCTGGAAGTAGAATATTAGTTATTATAGAAGCTATTTTATCTATTTCTTTGATTAATTTATTTATAGTTACATTAGTAAGAAAAATGCTAAGAGATTAATTGAATATTTTAATATAGAAAAACGATATGAATATGATTAAGGATTATATTTATATCGTTTAATTTTAACTAAATGAAAATAATTATCACTTACATATTGCTTTTGCTAGAAAAATGTGGTACTTTAATGATAATGAGAATAAATATCATTAAGTATATATTTTATAGGGGGAAGTTATTATGTGCTTATATAATATTGAAAAAAGTAAATTTTGTGTAATAGAAAAAACACCTGAAATTGGACTACTTTCATCCATTGGTGTAAGAGAAGGAGTTAAACTATCAGTAGTTACAAAACAACCATTAGGAGGTCCAATAGTAGTTCAAATTGGAAAGAGAAATATAGCAATTGCAAAAGATATAGCAGAGCAAATAAAGATTCAGGAGGTAATGTAGTGAGCTGCCATGGAACAGAAGAATTATTAGTTAAAACTAAAGAAGATGAATTTAAGATATTGTTAATGGGAAATCCAAATGTAGGTAAGAGTGTAATATTCTCTAAGCTTACAGGTAGAGATGTTATGTCATCTAACTATGTTGGTACTACAGTTTCATTTACACATGGAAAAATATCATTTAAAGATAAAGAGGGAATTTTGATAGATGTTCCAGGAACATATTCACTAGAAGCTACATCTCAAGCTGAAGAAGTTGCAGTAGACTTTTTAAATCAAGGTGCAGATGTTATCATGTGTGTACTAGATGCTACTAACTTAGAAAGAAATTTAAATCTTGCATTACAAATACAAGAATACAATATACCTGTTGTGTTTTCTCTTAACTTTATGGATGTAGCGGAACAACAAGGAATACATATAGATATTAAAAAATTAGAAAAAGAATTAAATGCTCCAGTTATATCTACTGTTGCCGTAAGAAATATAGGACTTAGGGATTTAATTAAAGAATCTATGAAGCTTGCTGAAGAATTCGACAGTAGTTGTGCTCATGAAATGGAAAATAGTATTTGTGATTGTACTGGGAAAATGGCAATAGGAAAAAAATTAAGTCTATCTCAAGATGATAGATGGATAAAAATAGGCAAAATAGCAGACAAAGTTCAACATATAGAGGATAGAGAGCCTACATTTTTGGAAAAGCTAGGAGACATGACTTTAAAGCCATTTCCAGGAATATTTATAGCTATATTAGTATTGATTGCATCACTAGGAATCGTTGTTGGACTAGGTAAGGCATTAAGAGCAGCTATATTTTTACCAATTTTAAATGGATATATTGTTCCGTTTTTAACAAATATTGTTTCTAAAGTTGTCTCGGAAGGTATGATTTTCAACGTATTAGTTGGAGAATATGGACTTTTAGTTAAAGGTATCGAATGGCCATTTGCACTTATATTACCTTATGTATTTTTATTTTATATTGTATTATCATTCTTAGAAGATAGTGGATACTTACCTAGACTTGGAGTCTTAGTTGACGGAATTCTCAGAAGACTTGGAATACATGGAGGAAACATAGTTCCATTTATAATGGGGTATGGTTGTGCTGTACCTGCTATTTTAGGAACTAGAGCATCTACTAGTCATAAGGAAAGAATTATTGTAGCTTCATTAGTTTCTTTAGCTGTACCTTGTGTAGCTCAAACGGGAGCATTCATTTCACTACTTGGAGAACATTCAGTATTATTATTAATACTAGTTTATATGATTTCGTTCTTGACTATAGTAGTTGCAGGAGTTGTATTAAATAAAATTATTCCAGGAAAATCAGATCCCATACTTTTAGAAATTCCTAATTTGCTTAAACCTGACTTTAAATCCATGTTCAGAAAGATATGGATAAGAACAAAAAGCTTTATGATTGAAGCAGAGATACCTATGTTATTAGGGATAGCTTTTGCTGCACTTGTTGCTGAAACAGGTATATTAAATTCGGTAAGTAAATATGTAAGTCCTATAGTAACTGGATGGTTAGGACTTCCTAAAGAAGCCACGTTAGGATTAATACTTGGTGTAATAAGAAGGGAATTAGCAGTACTTCCTTTACTAGAAATGAACTTATCTACATTACAATTATTAGTAGGATCAGTTGTAGCATTATTCTATATACCATGTTTATCAGTAGTAGGAGTTCTTATAAAAGAATTTAAATTAAAAATAGCACTGGCGATATCATTCTCTACAATAATACTAGCGTTCTTATTTGGGGGAATAATCAATCAAGTGTCTAAGCTATTTATGGGATTAATTTAGATAGGAGTGATTTATATATGAAGATCATTCCAGTTTTTACAAAAGGATTAGAAACTATATCTTCTTTATTCCCTTCTCTTATTCGTTTATATAGATTTTACTATGGAAAAATAGTGAAGAATGAAGTAGAGTTAGGAAACATAACAGAAGATGATTGTATATTGTGTATAGGAGGAGGGCCTTTTCCCTCTACAGCACTTGAAATAGCTTATCAAACAGGTGCTAAAGTTTGTGTAGTAGATTGTGATCCTACAGCAGTTAAACGTGCAAAGAAAGTAATATCAAAGTTAAAAATGGACGAAATGATAAAAGTATTACATGCAAATGGTAGAGAAATAGATGTGTCTGATTTTTCGGTAATCCACTTAGCTTTACAAGTATTTCCAAAGGATGAAATACTTTCGAATGTATTAAACAGATGCAAGTGCGGAGCTAGAATATTAGTTAGAAGGCCTAAAGAAAAATTAAAATCATTTTACTCATGCTTACCAGAACATTGTTACTGCAACTCTTGTAAACATATTTGTCAAGAAAAGTCTACAATGGAAGCTACTCTATTATTTATTAAGACAAAAGGAGGGAGCATGAGTGAAGAGATTCCTTCTGTTCATGGTAGGATTGATTTTAACCGTAGCAATTCTCTGGTGGGCTGATTTTGGTAAAATATATAGAAATATACTATCTTTTGATTATGTACTAGTTATAGAAGCTTGTTTACTACAAGTCATAACTATAATACTTCTTAATATACAATGGTATACAATTTCTATTCAAATGGGTGAAAAGATACCTTTTAAAAGAATTCTTAACATAAATATGGCTGGAACTTTTACAGAAAGTATTACTCCTTCAGTCAAAGCAGGAGGAGAACTTGCAAAAATAATTATGCTAAAAAATGAAATTGGACTATCTGGAAGTAAGGCTACAGCTATAGTAGGAGTTCAAAAGGTAGTTAGCTTTATATCATTCTTAGCTCTAAATCTTATATCTATATTTTGGTTTTTGACTACAACTAATATAGACAAACCATATATAACTAGAATTATAATTATAAGTTTCATTGCCCTTATTTTGATATTTGGATTTATAATAATAATTATGGTTTATCCTAATATAATTAATTTTTTATTAAAAATAATATCAATGAAAGATGAGCGTAAACAAAAAGTTTCTGAAAATATATCTAAATTTAGCAATTCATTTAGAAGTGCCATTAAAGATAAAAAGCTTTTGATATCACAATTATTGTTATCATTAGTTATTTGGGAATTCTTTGCTATAAAAGCGTATTTTATTGCAAAAGGACTTAACTTAGATATAGGTTTTATTTCTATATCAGTTATTACATATCTTACTTACATGGTAGGCATGTTACCTCTATTACCTGGAGGAGCTGGAACATTTGAAGGAAGTATGATGTTATTTTTAATTCCTTTAGGAGTATCATCAGACAAGGGAATGTCATTGGCTATAGTATTTAGATTCGTTACATTTTGGTTTGTGTTTATAACTAGTGCTTTATATTTAGGAATTAGATATATATATAATATAATTAAAAAGGTTAAATATACTAAGTATTCTACTTAATGACTCTCTAATAGTGAGAGTCATTTTTTTATTTAAATATAAATTATTTTATTCAGCAGTTTAATCGTTAAAGGTATGAGGAATAATACTTAGAAAAACTTTATATACTGATTATGGATCAATTACTCTAAATGAAGTTAAAGTAATTATCTAATTATGAAGGTTTTTAAAATTATTTGTAGAAAATATAAAGTTACAAACATTTCAACTAAAAGGAGAGGGGATATGTTTTGGCAAAATTATTAGATAAATTAAAGCAAAATGTATTAATTGGAATAGACTCTGTTAGTATCAAATCTTCTACTTTACTAGAAGTAAATAAGCTAAAGAAGTATATAGCCATATTGGAAGAAGAGAAGGAAAATTGTATAGAAAATTTAGGAGATAGTGTTTATAATATGTATTCTAGTAATAAATTAAATACAGATGTAATAATGAATAAATGTGCAGATATCGAAGAAATTGATGAGAAAATCAAAAATAAAAGAAAAGAAATAGAAAATATATTAAAAGAACAAGAAGAAATGTTATCTACTATTCATAATAAAAAACAGGACTATGATTATGATAATATAGATGAAAATATGAAATATACACGAAATGAT
The DNA here is from genome assembly GCF_001190785.1 of Gottschalkia purinilytica. Classification (NCBI taxonomy): domain Bacteria; kingdom Bacillati; phylum Bacillota; class Tissierellia; order Tissierellales; family Gottschalkiaceae; genus Gottschalkia; species Gottschalkia purinilytica. Next base: position 18,412 of record NZ_LGSS01000011.1, read on the forward strand.
GATATTGATAAGACACTTCATTTAAATAAAGATGAAGGAAGAGAAAAATATGATAAGAGATAAATTAAAATAAAGCTGGCACCTAATATGCATAGTGCCAGTTTTATTTTAATTATATACTACATATATAAAATATTTATTACTTCTCCATTTTTTAATATTTTAGAATGAGCCCATAACCTAGCATAGTTTAAAGCTTCTTGTAATGTAGAGAAGCTCTTAAGATAGGTATTAAATTGATAAACATCATATTTAGATGATTGCTTATCAAATTCCCAAATGACACTTCCACTTTCAATCACTTTAGAATGCGCCCAAAGTTTAGCATAGCTAATAGCTTCTTCTTTAGAACCAAAAGTTTTGAGATAAGTATTAAATTGATACACGTCATATTTAGAAATATTCTTATCAAATTCCCATATGATATTTTCATTGTTTATTACCTTAGAATGAGCCCATAATTTAGCATAATTGATGGCATCATCTTTGGAATAAAAAGTTTTAAGATAAGTATTAAACTGGTAGACACTATACTTAGGAATATCTTTATCAAATTCCCATATAATGTTTCCATCTTGAACTATCTTAGAATGAGCCCAGAGTTTAGCATAGTTGATAGCTTCGTCTTTAGACTTAAAGGTTTTAAGATAAGTATTAAATTGATATACATTATATTCAGATGATTGTTTGCCAAACTCCCAAATAACACTTCCGTTTTCAATTACTTTAGAATGAGCCCAAAGTTTAGCATAATTAATAGCTTCATTTTTCGAATAAAAAGATTTTAAATATGTACTGAATTGATAAACTTCGTATATAGTATTCTTAGAAGTTAAATAATTTACATTATTACTTCTATCATTTATAATACCATTGGAGATATTATCAGTAGTTACTGTAGAATTTGTTAGTGCATTGCCTACAGTTGTATCTTTTTTTCCTAAAGTTGCATAAGAAATACTAGGAACTATTAGTAAGAATGATAGCATAAGGCAATGTATAGTCTTGATATACTTTTTCATATTTTGCTTCTCCCCTTAAAATAATAATTAGTACGAACAGTGATAAATAACGTTAAAAATTTGAAAGGATATCTAACAGTATGAGTTATTTATTAAGAGTAGATAACACCATACTATGAATATATTAAATAATTAATAAGGTAACAAATATTATGTGTAATAAAAAACTGAATTTATATAGTATAGATTATACCATCTAAAAACAATAAATAAAATAAAGATTGTTGAATACTGTGAAAGAGGTGAGAAATGTGTCTACTATAGAAATGAAGAATATAAGAAGTAGGATATTAAGGTTAGCATTACCTGCCATTATGGAAATGATGTTACAAACCTTAGTTTGGACTGCTGATACTGCTATGGTAGGAAGACTTACTCCAGCAGCTATATCATCTGTAAACTTAGGATCTCAAATAATGTTTACAATAAGTAACATATTTGGAGCATTAGGAATAGGTGCTACTGCCATGGTGTCAAGACACATAGGGGGAGAAAATAAAAAAAGAGCGGAACAAATAGGATCACAGTCTATAGGCATAGGAATAATTATAAGCTTAATTATAGGAGTAACAGGAATAATTACATCTAAAATGATATTTAAAAACATAGTATCAGATAAAGAGGTAATTTCTTTAGGTACTGAATATCTTAAAATAGTGTTTATAGGAATTATATTTTTAATTCCACTTATGATATCTAACGCTGTACTAAGAGGATCTGGAAATGCTGTTGCACCTCTTATATCAGCTTGCTTTGCAAATGTTATTAATATTGTTGGTGACTATGTTCTCATTTTTGGTAAGTTTGGATTTCCTAAAATGGGAGTAAGAGGTGCTGCTATTGCAACTGCTTTTTCTCAAGCTATAGGATTTTTTATAACTTTAAGCTTCTTATTAAGAGGAAAATCAAGTATAAAGTTACATTTAAAGAATATATTTAATTTTAATATAAAGGATATGAAAAGCATAATAAAACTAAGTGCTCCTGCTACATTTGAAATGACAATGAATGAAGGTAGTAGACTAATATCTTCATTTTGGGTTGCTCAATTAGGGACTTTAGCTTTTGCTGGACATTCTTTAGCTTCTTCAGCAGAATCAATTTCATATATGCCTGCCTATGGGTTTGCTATAGCTGCTACTACCATGGTAGGACAGAGTTTAGGAGCAAATAGGACGGATCATGCTGAAATAAGTACGAAACAATCTATTAAATATTCTTGCCTTTTAGTAGGTGTAGTTGGATTAGCATTTTTGTTAGTTCCGTATTCGATAATGAGATTATTTAGTAACAATCTTGAGGCTGTAAAAATAGCGTCAAGGTGTTTAAGGGTAGGAGCTTTAGAACAAATTCCAATAGCTATTGCAATGGTTACATCAGGAGCATTAAAAGGAGCTGGTGATACGAAAGGTCCGTTTAAAATAGCTTTAGCTATAAACCTAGGGTTAAGATTACCTTTAATTTTTATAACTGTATTTGTAATCAAAGGAAGAATAGAATATGTTTGGCTAGCTACAGCTATTCAATATATAGCAGAGGCGATATTTATGACAATTAGATACAGAAGAGGAAAGTGGAAATCAATAAGTATCTAATTTTAAAAAAAGGGGTGAACTTTAAGAAACTAAACTGTTTCTTAAAAAAAATGTAATGATGAAGCTAATAAAAATTACATTAATAAGCATACTATCTTTGGCAGTTCTATCCTTGATAGGATTAATTGTCTACACAATTATAAAAGACTATAGGCCTGATAAAGAAGTATCACTTGACATAGAAAATAATCAGTCTAAAATTCTTAAAAGAGAAGATGTAATATCTGGTATTACTTTTAATATAGGATATGGGGGACTTGATGAAGGTAGAGATTTTTTTATGGATGGAGGAAAAATGTCTCGTTCAGAAAGTAAGGAGAAAACACAGTATAATTTAGAAAAAATGATAGAAACTTTATCAGATAAGAAAGTGGATTTTATTTTCTTACAAGAAATAGATATAGATTCTTCAAGAAGTTTTCATATAAATCAAGTTGATTACTATAGAAATGAAATGAAAGGTTATGGTTCAACTTTTGGAAAAAACTATGATGTACCCTGGGTACCTGTTCCTTTTACAAGACCTATGGGAAAAGCACTTTCCGGAATTATGACTTTTAGTAAATATAAGATAGATAAGGCTATAAGATACTCATTACCAGGTGAATATAATTTTTTAGTACAATTATTTCAACTTGATAGATGCATAGTAGAAAATAGAATACTTGTTGAAGATGGAAAAGAATTAGTTCTTATTAATGTTCATTTATCAGCATATGATAAAGAAGGAGTAATAAGAGAAGAGCAAAGTATGTTTTTAAAAAGTTTTGTAGAAAAAGAATATGAAAAAGGAAACTATGTTGTAGTAGGAGGAGATTGGAACCAGCTTATGCCCAATGTTGATAATAATAAGTTAAATCCTAAAAGATTAAATTATATGCCTGATTGGTTAGTACCACTATCACAAAACTTTAACCCTAAAGGATTTAAGTGGGCAGTGGATATCCAAACACCAACTGTACGGTCAATAGATAAACCATATAAAAAAGGAGAAAATTTTGTAACTGTAATAGACGGATTTTTAGTGTCAAATAATTTAGAAATATTAGAAACTAAAGGAATTGATTTAGATTTTAAATATAGTGATCATAATCCAGTGTATGTTAAGCTAAAACTAAAATAAAATCATTAAGAATAATAAGAAAGAAATATAAAAAGCAAAACTCTAAACATATAGTGTTTCTTAATTTTTGTAATAAACACTCTTAGGGTTTTGCTTTTTATAATTTTAATTTTTTCCTAACACTTTATACAATAAAATATAAGATGATTATAAAGATAAGTAAGATTAATATGAACTGATCTCTAAAATCTAGATAAGTAAGTCTCAAGAAAAGTTAATGGAATAACATATAGCTTTATTCTATATACATATTAATTACGTATATTGCTATCGTACAAATTCAATTGACTTTATTATATATTGTATGCTTCCTACAGGTGTATCTACTGAAACATTTTCTCCTACTTTTTTTAACAAAAGAGCTTTACCTATAGGTGAAAGATAAGAAGCATAGTCAGGGTTTAATGAATTTTCTACAGTCAATGGTGAGACTATATGAAATCTTTCAGAAAAATCAGTTCCAACTTCTTCTACTTCTACTATACTGTTTATCAGCACAAAAGGACAGACATCATCAAGATCTTCAGCTTTACATTTACTCATATAGTCTTCTATCTTAGCTATATAATCATGAATAAGATTTTCAAACTCGAATCTATCAGATGTCATATCATAAAAATATTCTTCTAATATTTTATTTTTTTCTTCTAATACTTGATTTAAATTTTCAGATAGTAAATCATATATTGGTTTTGATATGACCTTACTATTCATTAATAATAACCTCCTTAAAAGATAATTACTTTAAATACACAACAAGCCATTTCGCAAAAAAATGCGAAATGGCAATTTAAATTAGCTTACCATATATGTTAATGAATGTCAATCATGAATGATATTTACATTTAATAACAAAAAGGATATTAAGTACGAATAAATAACTTTTTATGTATTTTCAATTTATTACATGGATTAATGAAATTATGTAACATTATTTTAAACTTTGAATATAAAAAAATAAATATGAAAAAATATATATACAATTATTAATAAGTATTTTTAAATCATATACTTTCAAATTTAAGATATGGAGGAGTAAAATGAGTGAGAAAAAAGGACTTTCACATGAAGCGTATGGTGGAATTGAAGGAAAAGATTACAAGCCTTATATAAGTAATAACCACAATGTACCAGAGTTGACTATGTCATCATTAATAATAGGTGTCATATTTGCTATAGTATTTGGAGCTGCAAATACATATTTAGGGTTAAAGGTCGGATTAACTATTTCAGCATCTATCCCGGGAGCAATATTAGCAACTGGCATTTTAAAAGGTGTTCTAAGAAGAAATAATACAATAGAAGCTAATATGATACAGTCTATAGGAGCTATGGGAGAATCAGTTGCAGGAGCTCTTATTTTTACAATACCTGCGATTGTACTATGGGGAATGGACTTAGATTTAAAAACTATAGCTATAATTGCATTACTTGGTGGATTACTTGGAATATTATTTATAGTACCTGTAAGAAAATTTCTCACAGTAGAGGAACATGGAAAGCTTATATATCCTGAAGGAATGGCTACTTCAGAAATATTAGTTACTGGAAGCACAGGTGGTCAGGGATTTAAGACAGTAATAGAAGGAGCACTTGTTGGCTTTGTATATAAATTTTTGTCTGGAGGACTTAGATTTTGGAAAGAAAGTCCAGAATGGGCAATAAAGCCACTTCAAGGAGCAGTTATAGGTGTAGATGCACTTGCTTCACTTGTTGGAGTTGGATATATAGTAGGAGTAGATATTGCAAAATACATGTTAGCTGGATCAATCGCTGCTTGGTTTGGGTTGATACCACTTATTAAATATATCGGATCTGGACTTACTGCTCCATTATTTTTATCAACTAAGCTTATTTCTCAAATGAGTGCTGCAGAAGTATGGAGCGAATATGTAAGATATATTGGAGCTGGAGCTGTAGCTACAGGAGGATTTATAAGTCTTATAAAGTCAATACCTACTATTATTAGTTCATTTAAAGCGGCTATTGTAGGAGTTCAATCAAGTGATGAAAACGTTAGTAAAACAACAGATGAAGATATACCTTTAAAGTGGATTATTATAGGGGCTTTAACAGTATTTTTAGTTTCATGGATTTTACCTATATTAGATGTAGGAATAATAGGTGGAATTATGGTTGTGTTCTTTTCATTCTTCTTTTCAGTTGTTTCTGCCAGAATGGTAGGAATAATAGGTGTATCTAATAATCCTGTTTCGGGTATGACTATAGCTACATTATTATTTGTATCGGCAGTATTAAGGTTATTAGGACATATTGGCAATGCAGGTATGATGAAAGCTATAATTATAGGGGCAATGGTTTGTGTAGCTATATCTGTTGCTGGAGGAGCAGCTCAAAATATGAAAACGACTTTTATAATAGGAGGAACGCCTAAGCACGTTCAAATAGGTATGTATGCTGGTATAATTGCTACATCACTTTCAGTAGGCGCGATAATTATATTATTAAATAATACTTATGGAATAGGATCTCAAGAACTAGCTGCACCACAAGCAACGCTTATGTCCATGGTAGTTAAAGGTGTTATGACTGGAAATTTACCTTGGATATTAGTTATAATAGGAGTCGCATTTGGTATAATGTGTGAGCTTATAGGTATACCTGTATTACCTTTTGCACTTGGACTATATCTAAGAATACACTTAACATTGGCAATATTTATTGGTGGTATAGTGAGACTACTTATAGATAAGAAATTCAGAAATGATGAAGAGACTCTTAAAAGGCAAACAGAAAGAGGAATACTTTTATCGTCAGGACTCGTTGCAGGAGATGCACTAACGGGAATAATAATAGCAGTTTTTGCAGCACTTGGCATTAATATAGGAATAGGTAGTAGTTTGATACCTAGAATAGCAAATAGTCCTGTTACATCGATAATTTTATTTGGAATATTGTTAATATGGTTATATAGATTTACTAGTAAAACTAGGACTTCATAGATTTCTATGAAGTCCTAGTTTTATATATGAAACTGTTTGTTTATTTTAAAATAAGTTTAAATATAAGTTTCATCTAAGAATTCTTTAATATAATATTTACATCTTAAAGTATATCTTATGATAGTTTCATATATTCAGTTTTAGATGCTCTTATGAATGCTATATTATAATTTATATGAAATATGGAGTATCAACCAACTTCAGGTAATTTATCAGATATTTTAGAAATAATCGACTTCTTGTTTAAAACTGTTAAATAGAAATATAGCTAGTAGTAAATCACTTTAAAAATTTATTATATAAAAGGTAGTACAAGTAAAATGAAATTCTTAACATATTAAATCTACTTATCTAAATTCTATATTATGATAATATTAGTCTATAATACTTACTTAGAAAATAAGCAGCAAGTCTAAATTATAACTTTAATATATACTTATATTAACTATAATAAAAAAATTAAAGTAAAAACTTTAAACTTTCTTTTGTAAGAAACTATGAAAATTAAAATGATAGTAAATAAAAAAGGTTGGTTTATATGCTAAGTGAAAATACTATAAAAATATCTGTTAGAAATTTAGTGGAATTTGTTCTTCGTTCTGGAGATTTGAATGTAAGATTTATGAGTGCAAATAGAGCATTAGAAGGAACTAAAGCTCATCAGAAAGTACAAAAAAATGCTGGTGAAAACTATAAATCTGAAGTTCACTTGTCATACGCATTGGAATATGGAGGATTTGTTTTTATTGTAGAAGGAAGAGCAGACGGCATAGTTCATATAGATGATAAGGTATTGATAGATGAAATAAAGTCGACTACTAGACCTTTAGAAAGTATAGATGAAAATTATAACTCTCTTCATTGGGCACAAGCTAAATGTTACGGATACATATATGGAAGACAAAATAATTTAAAAGAGATATCAATACAGTTAACCTACTTTAATATAGATACAGAGGAAGTAAAATATCTTGAAAAAGAGTTTAAAATAGATGAATTAGAATTGTTTTTTTATGATTTAGTAGATAAATATGTGGTTTGGGCTAATTTAACTAATGAAATATCAAAGAAGAGAGATGAGTCTATAAGGGCTTTAACATTTCCTTTTGAGAGCTATAGAAAAGGACAAAGAGAATTAGCAATTTCAGTTTACAAGACTATATTAGATAAAAAGAAATTATTTGTACAAGCACCTACTGGAATAGGAAAAACCATATCTACTATATTTCCTACTGTGAAAGCCATAGGTGAAGGGATAACATCTAAAATATTCTATTTAACTGCAAAAACTATAGCTAGACAAGTAGCAGAGGAAGCATTTAATGTAATGACGAAAAAAGGGCTATATATAAAAACAATAACTCTTACAGCTAAAGAAAAAATATGTTTTAAAGATGAAACTATCTGTAACCCAGAAAATTGTGAGTATGCTAAGGGACATTTTAATAGAGTAAATGAAGCAGTACTTGATGTTTTAAAAAGTGAGAATATAATAACTAGAGATATCGTAGAAATATATGCTAGAAAATATAAAGTTTGTCCTTTTGAATTTTCTCTAGATTTAAGCTTGTGGACTGATTGTATTATATGTGACTATAACTATGCTTTCGATCCTAGAGCTAGCTTAAAGAGATTTTTCGAAGAAGAATCTGAGGGTTATACTTTTTTAATAGATGAGTGTCATAATCTAGTAGACAGAGCTAGAGATATGTTTTCGGCAGAATTAAATAAGAAGAAATTTTTAGAAATGAGAAATATTTTCAAAAATATTGATTTAAATATATATAAATCTCTTTCAAAAATTAACTCTTTTATGAATCAAACAAGAAAAAAATGTGAAGATAAAGGATATTTTATAGATTCAGAAGAAGAATTAGAGTTATATCCATTACTAAGAATGTTTATAATAAGGGCAGAGGAATGGATCATAAATAATGAACAAGAAGACGGACATAAGGAACTTTTAGAGTTATATTTCGAAGTAATGTCATTTTTAAGAATATCTGAACTATACGATGATAAATTTGTAACCTATGGAGAAAAAGAAGATAGAGATGTTAGAATAAAGTTATTTTGTTTGGATCCTTCTTGCCTATTAGAAGAAACGATGAAAAAAGTAAGAAGTACAATTTTATTTTCGGCAACTCTTACTCCGTTAAAATACTTTAGATATATATTAGGAGGAAATGATGAGGACTATACTATTAAGCTTGCTTCGCCTTTTGCAAAAGATAATTTATGTATAGCTATAGTAAATAATATTTCAACAAGGTATACAGATAGAGATAAAACTTACGATATTATAATAGAATATATAAAACTAATTATATCTCAAAAACTAGGGAACTATTTTGTATTTTTTCCTTCTTATAAGTATATGAAAGAAGTATATATGAGATTTACAGAAAAATATCCAAGTATAAACTGTGTTTATCAAGACTTTAATATGAAAGAAAATGAAAAAGAAGATTTTATAAATATGTTTGAAGAAAATCCTAAAAATGAACTTGTAGCATTTGTAGTATTAGGAGGGATATTTTCAGAAGGAATAGACTTAAAAGGTAATAAACTTATAGGATCAATAATAATAGGGGTAGGATTACCACAAATTTGTCTTGAAAGAAATATTATAAGAGAATATTTTAACTCTAAGAATAACATGGGATATGAATATGCTTATATGTATCCTGGTATGAATAAAGTTCTTCAGGGTGCAGGAAGGGTTATAAGATCAGAAAGAGACAAAGGAATAATTATACTTATCGATGATAGATTTTCACAAAGCAAGTATAGAAGTCTTTTTCCAAATGAATGGACTCATAATGTAACTATAAAAAGTCCATATCATGCTGAACATTTAATAGATAAGTTTTGGAAAGAAAACTCTTGTGAAAAATAAAAAAAATTCTAGGTACAGATAAAATTATCATTGCAATATTCCTACAATAGTGTCATACTAGACAGGAGATAAAATTTTTAAGTCATTTCTACTAAGATTTAAGAAGATTAAAAACATTCCTACTTTTTTGGTAAGCAATGTATATCTATTTTAAATCTTATTTAAATAAAAAAGGAGGAATGTTGAAATGGCAGATAAAACAATAGTTTGTAAAGATTGTAGTAAAGAATTCATATTCACTGAAGGAGAACAAGCTTTCTATAAAGAAAAAGGTTTTGAAAATGAACCTCAAAGATGTCCAGATTGTAGAAAAGCAAGAAAACAACAAAACAATAGAGGATTTAGAAGATAATTTTACTTAAATAAAACCTACAAGACATGTCTTGTAGGTTTTTAGTTTATGTAAGTTATTTACTATTAAAACTATTTCAAGAATATGTTGACTGAACTTAAATTGACATATATACTTTACTTAAAATATTTTTAAAATTCAAAAAGTTAGGAGTAGATGCTATGAAGTTACCTCCTTTAAAGTTGGGAGACTTAGTTGCAAAAGTTCCAATAGTACAAGGAGCTATGGGGATAGGCGTCTCATTATCCAAATTAGCTTCATCTGTAGCTAATGAAGGTGGAATAGGAGTTATATCAGGAGTACAAATTGGATATGAAGAATCTGATTTTGAAACTAATAGTTATGCGGCTAACATAAGGGCCCTTAGAGCTCATATTAGAAAAGCTAGAGAACTAAGCCCAAATGGTATTTTGGGAGTTAATCTTATGGTTGCTATAAAAAACTATAAGGATATGGTTAAGACAGCAATAGAAGAAAAGATAGATTTAATTGTTTCAGGAGCAGGATTACCTATGGATTTACCAGAAATGATAAAAGAAACTAAAACAAAGCTAGCACCTATAGTATCTTCTGGTAAAGCAGCGGCTTTGATATCTAAGATGTGGGATAGAAAATTTGATTATATACCAGATATGGTAATAGTAGAAGGACCAGAAGCCGGAGGACACCTAGGATTTTCCAAAGAGGAAATAAATGGCAAATCAGCTACTAAACTAGAAAAAATAGTAAAGGATGTTATAGTTGCATTAAAACCTTATGAGGAAAAATATAATAAACCTATTCCTGTTATTGCTGCAGGAGGAATATATGATGGATTTGATATAGCTAAGTATATTAAACTAGGCGCTTCAGGAGTACAAATGGCTACTAGATTTGTAGCCACAGAAGAATGTGATGCCCATATAAATTTTAAACAAGCATATGTTAAAGCAAGTGCAAGTGAAGTAGGACTGGTGAAGAGTCCAGTTGGAATGCCAGGAAGAGCTATATATAATAATCTGACACAAAAATTAGAAAAAGGTAATATAGCAGTTAAGAAATGTTATGATTGTTTAAGACCTTGTGATCCTAAAAATACCCCTTATTGTATTTCAAAAGCCTTGATTGATTCTGTCAAAGGAGATGTTGAAGAGGGGTTAGTGTTTGCAGGTAGCAATGCTCATCGTATTGATAAAATAGTCAGTGTAAAAGAACTAATGGCTAGCTTAGTACTTGAAGCTGAAGGAGCTTTATAAAATAATCGATTAATAGATAAGATATTTTATATTTACGCTAGTTATAATATAGATTTAAATGCGATAGAATTTAGCTTCTCCCTTTATGTATACATAAAGGGAGATTTTTATTTGCTTACTTGGTAAATAATATGATTATTAGTATAATCATAAAGTCAAGGAGGAAATATGTTTAAAGAAATAAGAAATCCGGATCTTTATCATGGTGTAAATAGAAAAAAGAATTTTTTTGAAGGATGGTATTTTAAAATAGTAGATAAAAACTGTGATAATGTATTTGCCTTCATACCAGGAATAGCTAAAGGAAATAGCTTAAAATTCAATCATTCTTTTATTCAGGTTTTAGATGGTAAAAAAGTGAAATACAACTATATTAAATTTAATAGTAGTAGTTTTAAATTCAAAAAAGATAAATTTTCTATAGCTATAGAAGATAATAATTTTTCACTTAGTGGTATAAGTCTTAATATTAATAATGAAAAAGATAATATTAGTGGTAATATCAAATTTGAAAATGTTAAGAAGTGGCCAGATTCTATAGTTAATCCTGGAAGCATGGGATTTTATAATTACCTTACTTTTATGGAGTGCTATAGTCATGTCTGTTGTATCGACGGAAATATTATTGGAGGTTTAAACATAAATGGAGATTATATAGACTTTACAGGAGGAAAAGTCTATATAGAAAAAAATTGGGGAAGATCATTTCCTAAATCTTGGATATGGATACAATCTAATTCATTTGATAACAAGAGAGTAGCATTTACATGTTCAATAGGAAGAGTTCCTTTTATATGTACTACTTTTAGTGGATTTTTAGTATCAATTATGGTTGAAGATAAGTTTTATAAATTCACAACTATAAATAGAAGTAAGATGAAAATTATAAAAAAAGATAATGATGTAAATATAGTTTTCACGAAAGGTCGCTTGAATTTAAATGTTATGACTTATAGTAATAAATATGAATTCATACAATGTAAAGGTCCTAAAGATGGTAATATGATACCATTAGTTGATGAAAGTTTAAATGGAAAAATAACTGTGGAATTATTTAATAATAAAATAAATGAAACTATATTTAAAGGTGTAGGTAATTGTGCAGGAATAGAGTATGGAGGAGAAATGCAAATTTTATAAAAAAACTTTAAAAAAGTATTGACATTATATTTGAAAGTGATATAATAGTATTTGTCCTTAAAAAACAATTAAAAAATAAATACTTCATGCGGAAGTGGCGGAACTGGCAGACGCGCTAGACTTAGGATCTAGTGCCATACGGCGTGGGGGTTCAAGTCCTCTCTTCCGCACCATTTAACCAATGGATTATCCATTGGTTTTTTTCATATTCACATATATATGCTGGTTCGTATAATATACTTAATAAGTAACAAATTTAATAGATGAATACATTTATAAATACGGTCATTTCCAACATTGGACATCAAAAAATTTTGTGTTATAATATAATGGTTAATTATGAAAACAACGTTTTAGGTACTTAGAATAAAGGACAGCCTATAAACTCTAAAAATTGCTTTTTTATTTGAATATATCTATCTGTAGCGTCATATTTAACCATTATAAACTAAATGAACGTTAATTATATTTTAAAAGAAGAATAAGTTAAAAGAAGAATAAGCTTGTTGGATAATTTATAAAATCTAAGGAGGAATTTTTAATGAGTTCAAAAATTGAAAAAAAGGAAAAGAATCAAGTTACACTAAAGATCGAAGTAGATGCACAAACTTTTGAAAAAGGAGTACAAAGTGCTTATAACAAAAACAAAGGCAAATTCAATATTCATGGATTTAGAAAGGGAAAAGCTCCAAGAAAAATTATAGAATTAAACTATGGAGAAGGAGTATTTTATGAAGAAGCTATAAATATAATATTCCCTGAAGTATACGAAGCAGCTATAAAAGAACACGGATTAGATCCAGTTGCTAGACCAGATTTAGATGTTGAAGCTATAGAAAAAGGAAAACCGGTAGTATTTGTAGTAGATGTTACAGTTAAACCTGAAGTAAATCTAGGAGACTATAAAGGTATAGAAGTAGAAAAAGTTGAGTATAATGTTACTGATGAAGATGTTAATGAAGAATTAAAAACAATACAAAATAGAAATGCAAGAATAATTGAAGCAGAAGATAGACCTGTTAAAGAGGGAGATATACTTACTATAGATTATTCTGGGTTTGTAGGAGAAGAGCAATTCGAAGGTGGAACAGCTGAAAATCAAACACTAGAAATAGGATCAGGAGCATTTATTCCAGGATTTGAAGAACAATTAGTTGGAAAAAACAAAGATGAGGAAGTAGAAGTAAAAGTAACTTTCCCAGAAGAATATCATGCTGAAAACTTAGCAGGAAAAGAAGCTATATTTAAAGTAACAATACATGAAATAAAAGTAAAAGAATTACCTGAGTTAGATGACGAGTTAGCTAAAGATGTTAGTGAATTTGATACATTAGAAGAACTAAAAAAAGATATAAAAGTAAGATTAGAAGAACAAGCTAAAAATAAAGAAAAAGTAGAAATAGAAAATAAAATTATAGAAAAAGCTTGTGAATTAAGCGAAGTTGAAATTCCAGAAGCTATGATTGAAAGACAAATAGATGTTAATGTAAATGAATTTGGTTATAGACTAAGCTATCAAGGTTTAGATCTATCAAAATATCTTGAATTAACAGGTATGGAATTTAGTGATTTTAGAGCACAATTCAAAGAAGATGCTGAAAAGTTTGTAAAAGGTGATTTAGTAATAGAAGCTATAGGTAAAAAAGAAGGAATTGAAGCTAGTGAAGAAGAACTAAATAATGAGATAGAAAAATTATCTAAGCAATATGGTCAAGATGTAGATAAGTTCACAAAGAACTTAGATGAAAATGATTTAGATTATATAAAAATGGGAATAATTAAAAGAAAGGCAATAGACTTTTTAGTAGATAGTGCTAAATTAGTTTAAAAGTTAGTTGTCTAATAAGCAATTTTCAGGAGGGGATAAATATGGCTTTGGTACCAGTAGTCGTTGAACAAACAAATAGAGGGGAAAGGTCATATGATATTTATTCTAGACTTTTAAAAGATAGAATTATCTTTATAAATGATGAAATAAATGACGTTACTGCTAGTCTAGTAGTAGCACAACTTTTGTTCTTGGAAGCAGAGGATCCAGATAAAGATATACAAATATATATAAATAGTCCAGGAGGATCGATAACTTCCGGATTTGCTATATATGATACTATGCAATATATAAAACCAGATGTTTCAACTATATGCATAGGTATGGCTGCCAGTATGGGAGCTTTCTTACTTGCTGCTGGAACAAAAGGAAAGAGATATGCTCTTCCAAATGCAGAAGTTATGATTCATCAGCCACTTGGGGGAACTAGAGGGCAAGCAGAGGACATAAGAATACACGCAGAAAGAATAATAAAAATGAAACATAAAATAAACAAGATACTAAGTGAAAGGACAGGTCAACCTCTAGAGAAAATAGAGAAAGATACAGACAGAGATAACTACATGTCTGCTGAAGAGGCTAAAGGGTATGGTTTAATTGATGAAGTTATAACATTTAAGAAATAACATTGTAAGCGAGGTGTGACAATGTCAAAATTTGATGACAAGCAGCTTAAATGCTCTTTTTGTGGAAAATCTCAAGAACAAGTGAGAAGACTTGTTGCTGGTCCATCTAATGTTTATATTTGTGATGAGTGTATAGAATTATGTCAAGAAATAATAGAAGAAGAATTTGAAGATGCAATAGATATAGATTTAAAAGATCTTCCAAAACCAGCAGAAATAAAAGAGATATTAGATGAGTATGTAGTACAACAAGATAAAGCTAAAAAAGCTCTAGCTGTTGCAGTTTATAACCATTACAAGAGAATAAACAAGAAATCTTCAAATAATGAAGTTGAGGTACACAAAAGTAACATAGTTATGATAGGACCTACTGGATCTGGAAAAACACTACTTGCACAAACTTTAGCAAAAATATTAAATGTACCTTTTGCTATAGCTGATGCTACTTCTTTAACAGAAGCTGGATATGTTGGAGAAGATGTTGAGAATATTCTCTTAAAACTTATTCAGTCAGCTGACTATGATGTAGAAAGAGCTGAGAAAGGTATAATTTATATAGATGAGATAGATAAAATAGCAAGAAAATCAGAAAATCCTTCTATAACTAGGGATGTTAGTGGAGAAGGGGTTCAACAAGCTTTACTTAAAATTCTTGAAGGAACCGTTGCTAGTGTTCCTCCGCAAGGAGGAAGAAAGCATCCTCACCAAGAATTTATACAAATAGATACTACTAACGTATTATTTATAGTTGGTGGAGCATTTGATGGAATAGACAGTATTATCCAAAGAAGAACTGGCAAAAAGTCTATAGGATTTGGAGCTGAAATTCAAAGTAAAGAAATTAAAGACTTAGGAAAATTACTAGAAGATTTACAACCTGAGGATTTATTGAAATTTGGTTTGATACCAGAATTTGTTGGAAGACTTCCAGTTATGGTTACTCTTAATCAACTTGATAAAAAATCATTGGTTGATATATTAACTAAGCCTAAAAACGCTTTAGTAAAACAATATAAAGAATTATTTGCAATGGATGAAGTTGAACTTGAGATCGATCAAGAAGCTTTAGAAGTAGTTGCAGAAAAGGCTATAGAAAGAAAAACTGGAGCTAGAGGATTAAGAGGAATACTTGAAGAATCAATGTTAGATATTATGTATGATATACCATCTCGTGAAGATATAGAGAAGTGTATCATAACAAAAGAAACTATCTCACAGAAAAAAGAACCAACATTAGTTCTTTCTGAAAAAAGAAAGAAAAAGCAAGTGAAAAAATCAGATAAAGAGACTGCATCATAAAAATAAGACAATACTAAAATTTAAAATTATCCCATGACTATAAAGTTAAAAGAGACTTATAGTCATGGGATTTTATTTTGCTATTAAAATCTTTATTGTTAATTTTACATTATTATTTTCCATAGTAAGAAGTATAATAGTCTAAAAAATAAAGGTAAAATCAATATTTAAAAGTTATTGATTTGACTTTTTTAGATGAATCTGATGAAGAGCTTTTATATCAATATTGAGTCTATTATGTATATATTATGCATGAAGTAGTATTTCTTATGTGATTCATGTATAATATTTGCTATATTTACATCATAAGTACTAATTAACATAAATTATGATATAATTGTAGACATATAGTAAATAAGATAATACATGCCAAATAGGAATTGGAGATAAAAAAGTTATATAATTGTAAATTATAAGGTTAGAATACTAATAACTTTAAAAATTTAATTATCAGTTATAGTTAAATATAAAGATTTATTAACTAAACTTTAATTTATAAAAATATTATTAATATACTAAACATATCAAAATATATCTTTTTCTGACTAAATAGATTTTAAAAGTCAGTTATAGTTATTTTGATACCATTGTTTTATCCTTAACTATTTTATTATTAAGTTTACATTGTTTATATATTAAGACTTAGAGTTGAAAGAAATAAATGATTTAATTGTATTTTAGATTACCATAATTTGCGTTATTTATGTAGTTATAAATTTCTTTAATTTAGTTAAACTATTTATAGTTGTATTTGGCATAGTTCTTATCTCAGTGTTTTTTACTTGTGTGATAGCTTTTATTTAACACTAAGGAAAGATTTATGCCAACTTTTATTTTTTGGCAGTATTATCAATTAAACTTTTGCTTTTCCAGAGCTAAAGTTTATAATAAGGATAAGATAAATCTAAAGAAATTTTATCACATAGTTGAGGTGAGATATGGCTAATATAAAAGACGTTGCGAAACTTGCTAATACGTCTATAACTACAGTATCACGTGTTTTAAATAATAGTGGATATGTTAAGGAAGAAACAAAAGAAAGAATCTTAAAAGTTATAAAAGAATTAAACTATAATCCCAATGCCTTAGCTAGAGGATTAGTAACCGATGTAACAAAAACAATAGGACTATTATTACCAGATATCACTAATCCATATTTTGCAAATATAGCAAAAGCAGTAGAAGATGCAGCTAGTAAGTATGACTATAGCGTATTTTTATGTAGTACCAATGGCGAGATAGACAAAGAAATAAGATATTTAGAGGTTCTTAATCAAAAGAGGGTAGACGGTATAATATATGGAACAGTTATTGATGGTGATGAAGGTATAAAAAAAGTGAAAAGTATGAATATACCAGTAGTGGTTTTAGACAGAGGAATGGATAAATTACAAATAGATACGGTGATGGTGGATAATATAAAAGGAGCTTTTTTAGCAACTAAATATTTGATGGACAATGGGCATAAAAATATAGCTTTTATAGGAGGTCCGAACAATACTAAGACTTCGCTAGATAGGAAAAAAGGATATATAAAATTTCTTAAAAGTAAAAATGTAGAGATTGATAAAAATTTGATAAGCTATGGTGATTTTCAAATAGAAAGTGGATTTAATGCCATGAAACAGCTCATAGATAGAAAAGTAAAAATAGATGCTGTTTTTGTAGCGAATGACCTTATGGCCATAGGTGCAATAAATTATCTATCAAAGAAGGGAATAGATGTTCCAGAAGAAATATCTGTAATAGGATTTGATAATGTAGGTTTGTCATCTCTTACTACTCCAAAGCTAACTACTATAGAGCAACCAATATCTGAAATGAGTAAAATCTCTATAGAATTAATAATGGATCAAATTCTAGAAGAAGAAAATAAATATAGAGAAATTAAGTTGACACCAAAAATAATTGTAAGAGAAAGTGTTAGTAAAAAAATCTAAAGGGGGATATATAATGAGTATGAAAAAAGTTATTATTGATGTAGACACAGGTATAGATGATGCTATGGCTATTATGCTAGCAATTAAAAGCAAAAAACTTGATGTAATGGGTATTACGACTGTAGCAGGGAATACATCAATTGACTATTCTACTAAAAATACATTAAGAGTTTTGAAAACGATAGGAAGAGAAGATATCCAAGTTTATAGAGGATGTAGTCAACCATTAATAAGAGATACTTGTTTCTGTGAAGAAGTACATGGAAATAATGGACTAGCTGGCGCATTGGAGGACTTAGAAGTTGAGTATAAGCATAAACAACATGGAGTAGATTATATTATAGATGAAGTTATGAGAAATAAAGGAGAAATAACTTTAGTTTTATTAGCTCCAATGACTAATGTTGCTATGGCACTTAGAAAAGAACCTGAAATAGCAAAGTATATTAAAGAAATTGTAACAATGGGAGGAGTTACAACTGCACTAGGAAATGAGAGTCTAGTATCTGAATTTAACATATATGCGGATCCTGAAAGTGCGAAAATAGTATTTAATAGTGGAGTACCAATTAAAATGGTAGGACTAGATGTAACAAGAAAAACACTACTTATGGAAGAACAACTTAAATCCATAGAAGGAGATGAGAAAGTAACAAGCCTTGTTAAAGAAATAGGTAAATACTACATAGACATGTATTCAGGTAATAATGAAATAAAGTGTTGTGCTTTACATGACCCATTAGCAGTAGGAGTAGCTATAGATGAAAGTTTAGTTAAAACTAAAAAACTTTTTGTAGATGTTGAAACTAAAAGTGAACACTGCGATGGACAGACAATATGTGATTTTTTTGGAAGATCGGGAAGAGAACCTAATGTAGAAGTTTGCTTGGAAGTAGATAGCAATAGATTTGTATCAATGTTTTTAGATGTTATTCAGAGTTAATATTAGGAAAAAGTACCATAAGAGTAAAGTAAAAGATTATGATATTTATTAAAATGAATAAAAATTGTACAAGCATCATTAGAAAGGTAATTGAAATCATACATAGAGATAATTGATAAAAGTGAAGTAGACATGTAGGTAGAGGGGGATATTTAAAACATGAATAGTAAAAGATTTAATTATC
This sequence comes from Gottschalkia purinilytica, assembly GCF_001190785.1. Taxonomy (NCBI): domain Bacteria; kingdom Bacillati; phylum Bacillota; class Tissierellia; order Tissierellales; family Gottschalkiaceae; genus Gottschalkia; species Gottschalkia purinilytica. Next base: position 37,561 of record NZ_LGSS01000011.1, read on the forward strand.
TTTTATTAGTTCCAGGAGTTATATTTTTATTTGTATTTGTTGTTATACCACTAATGTCACTTATGATTGGAACATTCAAAGATACAGATGGATATACAATTAATAAATATGTAAATTTTTTCAAAGATCCTTATTATATTCAAATATATATTAGAACTTTAAGAATATCACTTATAACTACTATAGTATGCGCACTTATAGGATTCCCAACAGCTTATTATATGAGTAACATAGATGGAAGAAAAAAAGGAATATTGATGGCGTTAGTAGTTTTTCCACAACTGACGAATCCAATAGTTCGTTCATTTAGCTTTATAGTTTTATTGGGTAAAAATGGTACAATCAATACTCTACTAATGAAAATAGGTTTGATTAAGCATCCATTATCATTGCTATATAGTGAGTTTGCTATTATAGTAGGGCTGGTATATTTATTTTTACCTCTTATGATATTATCATTGATTGGAGTTATGGAGAATATAGACAAAGATTTGCTAGCGGCATCAGAAAGTTTAGGTGCAACTAGATCAAAAGGATTCCTAAAAATCATATTACCACTTAGTATACCAGGACTTATCATAGGTAGTGTATTAGTATTTATAGGTAGCTTGACAGGATATACTACTCCACAGCTATTAGGAGGATCAAATACACAAGTTTTAGCAACTGTAATATATCAAAATGCTGTAACTGTTTATGACTGGGATACAGCATCTTTAGTATCAGCTATAATGATAGTTACAACGTTAATAATAACATTTGTTATAAATAACATAGCTAAAAAATTGAATCCAAAGGGGTGATATCATGAATCAGGGAACGGGAAAAGTAAGTAAATTTTTTACTATATTAGTATTTATATTTATAGTAATACCTCTGATTATAATAATTGGCACTTCGTTTGCAGGAGAAAGTTATCTTGCATTTCCACCTAAAAGTTTTTCTCTAAAATGGTTTCATAATGTTTTTAAATATGAAATGTTTAGAAACTCATTCAAAGTAAGCTTAGAAATCTCAATTTTATCTACTCTAATAGCAATGTTGATAGGAATACCATCAGCATATATTTTAAGCAGATATGAATTCAGATTTAAAAATGTATTAAATAGCTTTTTCCTATCACCGATTCTAATACCAGGTATTATCTTAGGCTTTGCACTTTTAAGATACCTAATTTTAGTGTTAAAACTACCTATATATATGAGTCTATTAATAGGTCATGTGATAATAGTAATTCCTTATATAATAAGAGTTATATCATCAAGTCTAACTAGCTTTGACTATTCAATAGAAGAAGCATCTATAAGTTTAGGAGCGAGTAAAGTTAGAACATTTTTTACTATAGTGCTCCCAAATATTAAATCGGGGGTTATAGCAGCTTTCATACTAGCTTTTATAAATTCATTTAATGATGTTCCAGTATCATTATTCTTAGTAGGACCAGGTATAAGTACACTACCAATACAAATGCTCAGTTATGTTGAGTTTTATTTTGATCCTACAGTTTCTGCATTATCAACATTGATGATGATAGTAACGGCGATACTTATGTACATAATAGAAAGGACACTGGGATTAAGTCACTTTACCAAATAAGATCGGGGGAATAGCATGTCACTTATAGAATTACAAGACATATCAGTAGCATATGGTAAAAATGTAATATTAAAAGATCTAAATCTAAATGTAGAAAAGGGAGAGTTAGTATCTTTACTAGGTCCTAGTGGATGTGGTAAAACGACTACACTAAGATTAATAGCAGGATTCAATGAAGCTAAAAGTGGAAAATTTCTGTTTAATAAAAAAGACTATACTATGATACCAGTACATAAAAGAAATTTTGGATTCGTATTTCAGAGTTATGCGTTATTTCCTCATTTAACAGTATTAGAAAATATAGCATTTGGACTAAAATTAAGAAAATTAGAAAAATCGCATATAAAAGAAAGAACTCTTAAAATAATAGAAACAGTGGATTTAAAAGATCTTGAAAATAGATATCCAGGGGAATTATCAGGTGGACAAAAACAAAGAGTTGCATTAGCTAGGGCACTAGTTATAAATCCAGACCTTTTGCTTTTAGATGAACCTTTAAGTAATCTGGATGCTAAGTTAAGGGTAAAAATGAGAGTTGAGATTAGAAGAATACAACAAGAATTAGGAATTACAACAGTCTATGTAACTCATGATCAAGAAGAGTGTTTTTCAATATCTGATAAAGTGGCAGTTATGAATAAAGGAGTTATAGAACAACTAGATGATCCAGCTACTATATATAACTATCCTAAGACTCAATTTGTAGCTGATTTTGTAGGCTTTGAAAACTTTTTAGATTTAGATTGGTTAGAAGAGAATAATGAATATATAAAGTTAAAAACAAATACTGGATATATATTTAAAGTTAAGAATCTATCAAGTTATGACTTTAAAGTCAAAAAAGGAGCTATAAGACCAGATGATATTAAAATAATAGATGACGGAAAAAATGAAGAGAACGTAATAAAGGGTATAGTAAGAGTAAGGACATTTTTAGGGAAGCAATTCCAGTATTCAGTTAAAACTGAGCTAGGAGAATTTATAGTAAATGATAATGCTTCTAAAATATATGAAGTTGGAGAAAGCATTAAATTATTTTTATCTCCAGATAAGATAATTTTAATAAAGGAATAGGATATAAAACACATAATTGCTTTATTATATAAAACGATACATATATTTACATAAATGGGCGGTTATGATATTATAATTATCCAATATATAATTAACAGGGGGGATAGCTTTATGAAAAAATCAATAAGAAAGGTAAGCTCAATTATTTTGAGTGTATCAATGCTAACATTGGGATTAGTAGGATGTCAGACTAAAAACAGTGAAACTGTAGGAAAAAATGAAGAGAAAACATTAACTATATCAATGTTTGGGTTTAACGAAGATCTATATAGAAAAAATGTTATAGAACCGTTTGAAAAAAAGCATAATGTAAAAGTCGTTTTTGAGCTTGGAAGTAATGCAGATAGAATTTCTAAACTTAAGATGGGAGCTAGTAAAGCTGATGTTGCTGTTTTTTCAGCTTATCATTCTATGCAAGGTATAGAAGAAGGAGCATTTGAAAAAATAAATCCTAAAAATATACCTAATATAGAGAATCTTTATGATATAGCGAAAGCTCCATTAGGAGAAGATTATGGACCTGCATATGCGGTGGCAAGCTTCGGTATAATGTATGATAAAGATAAGGTTCAAAACCCAATAACATCTTGGGGAGACTTATGGAGACCTGATTTAAAGGATAAAATACTTTTACCAGATATCACAACTACAGGAGGACCATATTTATTAATGATTGCAGCAGAGCAAGCAGGAGTAGATATTAAAAAAGATGAAGATAAGGTTTTTGAAAAGCTAAAAGAATTAAGTAAAAATACATTGAAATTTAGTGATAAGTCTTCAGATTCAATAAATATGATTGCAAGAGGAGAAGTTGAAGCATTAGGAGCATTCAGTTTTGAATCACAAGCTACAAAAGATGCTGCACCTAATTCTAAATGGGTGGATCCAAAAGAAGGTTCATATGCAATAATTAACACTATAAATATAGTAAAAGGAACAAAAAACAAAAAGCTTGCAGAAGAATATATAAACTGGTTGTTAAGTGAGGACATACAAAAAGTTCAAGCTATAGATAAAATAGATTCACCAGTTAATAAAAATGTAAAATTAACTGAAGAACAAGCGGAAGGACTTGTTTATGGAAAAGAGACTATAGAAAAACTAAATGTAGCAGATTGGAAGTATATAAATGATTCTTTAGAAAAATGGATAGAAAGATGGAATAAAGAAGTAATTTCTATAAAGAAATAAATAAAAATACATAATAAAAAACAAGAGCTTGTCTGTGGGGCAAGCTCTTGTTTTTTAAAAAAATAGGACTATTTTGATATAATAAATGGTAATTTGTAATTATTTACACAATTAGTTAATTATGATATTATAAATAATGAAATGATGTAAAAAAAATACAAATATACAAAATTTAAGGGGTATGAAATGAGAAAATTAGGGAAAAAAATAATTTTAATTATTGTAAGCTTCTCAGTACTGATATTGGGGATATCAGGATGTAATAATAAAAATATTGAAACTATAGGAAAAGAAAACAAAGAAACACTAATAATTTCAATATTTAATTTAAATGAAGATCTTCTTAGAGAAAATGCAATTAAGCCATTTGAAAAAAAGCATAATGTAAAAGTAATTCTTGAATTTGGGAATAATATTGAGAGATTTAATAGGTTAAAAAAAGATAATAACAGAGCCGATGTAATATTACTAGCAGACTATTATGCAATGCAGGCAATAGAAGAAGGTTTATTTGAAAAAATGAACCACAAAAATATACCTAACATAGAAAACCTATATGATGTAGCCAAATATCCATTAGGAAAAGATTATGGACCTGCATATACTATAGGAAGTTTTGGTATAATTTATGACTCAGAAGATATAAAGGATCCAATAGAATCATGGGGAGATTTATGGAGACCAGATCTAAAAGGGAAAATGTCATTACCCAACATAACAACTACATCAGGTCCTATGGTGTTATTAATGGCGGCTGAACAAGCAGGGGCAGATATTAAAGAGGATGAAGATAAAGCTTTCGAAAAAATGAAAGAGCTAAGTGAAAATGATTCAAGGTTTGATGATAAATCTTCAGAAATTATAAATGCAATGAATCAGGGAAAAGTTAAAGTTATGGGAGGACATAGCTTTGAGTTTGAAAGCATTAAAGAAGTTATTCCAACAGTAAAATGGGTAGATCCAAAAGAAGGTTCATATGCAATAGTCAATACTATAAATATAGTCAAGGGAACAAAGAAGAAAAAATTAGCAGAAGAGTTTGTAAATTGGTTTTTAAGTGAGGAGGTACAAAAAGCTCAAGCTCTTGATAAAATAGATTCTCCTGCTAACAAGAAAGTAAAGTTAACCCCTGAAGAAGCAGAAGGACTTGTCTATGGAGAAGAAACTATAAAAAATTTAAAAATGGTAGATTGGAAATATATAAATAAATCTTTGGAAAAATGGATTGAAAGATGGAACAAAGAAATAAGCACTGATATGCAATAAATAAGAATACATATTAAATTAACGGATAAGAGATTGTTTTATAAAAAAATCTCTTATTTTTTAGTAGAAATTACTAGACTAGATAAAATAAGAGATTTTTAGATATCGAAATAAGCAAAAAGAAATTTAATGAAACTTAATTTGTATAATATAACAAAAATGTTATAATAGGTAATAAACTGGTATTAAGTTTACATAAAAACATAAAATCAGGGGTGATAAAATGAAAAAAATGAGTAAAAGAGTAAGTTCAATTATTTTAGCTTCTTTAGTATTAACATTGGGAGTATCAGGAGGGCATGCTAAAAGTGATAAAGATGATAAAAAGAAAGAACAGAAAACACTAACTGTATCAACATTTGACGAAGAATTATATAGAAAGGATATATTTAAGCCATTTGAAAAGAAATACAATGTAAAGATTGTATGTGAGTTTGGAAATAATTTTGAGAGACTTAACAAGTTAAAAAGTGGAGATAGTAAATCAGATGTAGCACTTTTTACAGATTACTATGCTATGCAAGGGGTAGAAGAAGGATTATTTGAAAAAGTAAATCGTAAAAATATACCAAATATAAACAATCTATATAGTATGGCTAAAACGCCATTAGGGAAAGATTATGGACCAGCATATGCTGTATCTAGTTTTGGAATGATATATAATGGAGATAAAATTAAAGAACCAATTGTATCATGGGGAGACTTATGGAAGCCAGAATTCAAAAATAGAGTAACAATGCCTCATATAACGACTTCGGCAGGACCAATAATGCTATTTATAGCAGCAGAACAGGCGAATGTGGATATTAAGAAGAACGAAGACAAAGTTTTTGAAAAAATGAAAGAACTAAGTGAAAATGTTATTAAATTTGATAAAGATGCCACTGAAACTATAAATATGTTTACCATGGGGGAAGTCGATATCTTGGGAGGATATAGTTTTGAAAGAGAAACTATAACAGAAAATGTTCCAGCAACGAAATGGGTAGATCCAAAAGAAGGCTCGTATGCAATAATTGATACAGTTAATATAGTTAAAGGAACAAAAAACAAAGAACTAGCAGAAAAATTCATAGACTGGATATTGAGTGAAGAGGTACAAAAGAATCAAGCTCTTAATAAATTAGACTCTCCTACCAATAAGAAAGTTAAGCTAACACCTGAAGAAGCAGAAGGACTTATTTACGGTAAAAAAGCTATAGAAAGCCTAAATACACTAGATTGGAAGTATGTGAATAAATCTTTAGAAAGATGGATAGAGAGATGGAATAAAGAAATAGGTACTACAAAATAGTAAATAAAGAATTGTATATTACTTAATAAGAGACTATTTAACAAAATAGTCTCTTATTTATTTTAGAAAGAATATAAATATAAAAAAGAATTTTCTAGATATTAAAATTAGGAAAACAAAATTTGATGAACTTTATTAAGATTATATAACAAAAATGTTATAATAAGTAATAAAATGGTATTAAATCTATATAGAAATATAAAGTTAGGAGTGATAAAGTGAAAAAATGAGTAAAAGAGTAAGTTCAATTATTTTAGCTTCTTTAGTGTTAACATTGGGAGTATCAGGAGGACATGCTAAAAGTGATAAAGATAATAAAAAGAAAGAACTAAAAACATTAACAGTATCAACATTTGAAGAAGATTTACATAGAAAGAATGTTTTCGAACCATTTGAAAAGAAATATAATGTGAAAGTTGTACTTGAACTTGAAAAGAACTTTGAGAGACTTAATAAATTAAGAAATGGTGATAGCAAAGCAGACGTGGCACTCTTTACAGATTATTATGCTATGAAGGTATAGAGGAAAATCTATTTGAAAAAATAAATCGTAAAAATATACCAAATATAAATAATTTGTATAGTATGTCTAAAGCACCACTGGGTAAAGAATATGGACCGGCATATGCCGTATCTAGTTTTGGGTTAATTTATGATGAAGATAAAGCTTTTGAAAAGTTGAAAGAACTAAGTAACAATGTTATAAAATTTGATAAAGAGCCTGCTGAAACTATAAATATGTATGCCTCGGGAGAGGTTGATATTTTAGGAACATATAGCTTCATAAAAGAAACTATGAAAGATAATGTTCCGACGAAAAATGGGTAGATCCAGAGGAAGGTTCATACGCAGTAATCGATACAATTAATATAGTTAAAGAGACCAAAAATAAAGATCTAGCAGAAAAGTTTGTGAATTGGATATTAAGTGAAGAGGTACAAAAAGCTCAAGCTCTAGATAAGATAGATTCACCAACAAATAAAAAAGTAAAATTAACTAATGAAGAAGCAGAAGGGCTTATTTATAGTAAAAAGGCTATAGAAAGCCTAAATACATTGGATTGGAAGTATGTAAATAAGTCTATGGAAAGATGGATAGAGAGATGGAATAAAGAAATAGGTAATACGAAATAGTAAATAAAATAATTATATAGTAATTTTTATATTATGATAAATAAAACTAGACAATAGTTTTTAATTAAGATGATTTTAAAATTTTGATTAGTAGAGATACACTAATGAAATAATGTATTTTAAATATAAGAATTACATAAATTATAAAGGTGATAAAATGAAAAAGCTGATAAAAAAGATGGGTTTGATTATTTTGTTTCTCATAATATTTACTTTAGGATGTAGCAATAAGATCAAAGAGAATAAAGAAAAAAACGTATTAATAGTATCAGTATTTAGAGAGGATATATATAGAGAAAATATTTTTAAATCATTTGAAAAAAAATACAATGTAAAGATTATATGTGAGTTTGGAAATAATTTTGAGAGACTTAATAAATTAAAAATGAAAGATAGCAGAGTGGATGTAGCACTTTTTACAGATTACTATGCTATGCAAGGGGTAGAAGAAGGATTATTTGAAAAAATAAATCGTAAAAATATACCAAATATAAATAATCTATATAGTATGGCTAAAACACCGCTAGGTAAAGATTATGGACCAGCTTATGCTGTATCTAGTTTCGGAATGATATATAATGGAGATAAAATTAAAGAACCAATTGTATCATGGGGAGACTTATGGAAGCCAGAATTCAAAAATAGAGTAACAATGCCTCATATAACGACTTCAGCAGGACCAATAATGCTATTTATAGCGGCAGATCAAGCGGGAGTAGATATTAAGAAAGATGAAGACAAAGCTTTTGAAAAAATGAAAGAATTAAGTGAGAATGTTATTAAATTTGATAAAGATGCTACTGAAACTATAAATATGTTTGCCATGGGGGAAGTTGATATTTTGGGAGGATATAGTTTTGAAAGAGAGACTATAACAGAAAATGTTTCAGCAACAAAATGGGTAGATCCAAAAGAAGGTTCATATGCAATAATTGATACAGTTAATATAGTTAAAGGAACCAAAAACAAAGAGTTAGCGGAGAAGCTTATAGACTGGATATTAAGTGAAGAGGTACAAAAGAATCAAGCTATTAATAAATTAGACTCTCCCACAAATAAGAAAGTTAAACTAACACCTGAAGAAGCAGAAGGGGTTATTTATGGTAAGGAGGCCATAGAAAGTCTAAATACATTAGATTGGAAGTATGTAAATAAATCTTTAGATAGATGGATAAAGAAATGGGATAAAGAAATAGGTACTAAAAAATAATAAATAAAGAATTATATATTACTGAATAAGAGACTATTTAACAAAATAGTCTCTTATTTATTTTAAAAAAATATAAATATACAAAAAAGAGTTTTTTAGATATTGAAATAAGTAAAATGAAAACTAACCTTAAATTATTTACATAATAAACCAAATATGTTACGATAAGTAATAAAATAATTATAAAAATTACATAAATATACAAATTGAAAGGAGGATAAAATGAAGAAAATAGGGAAAAAAACAAGTTTACTTTTTCTAAGTTTTCTAGTTTTAACAATGGTATTATCAGGATGTAAGATTAAAAGTAGTAAGACTAGTAGTGATAGTAATAAAGAAACACTTGTTGTTTCGATATTTGGATTTAATGAGGATTTATATAGAAGAAATGTTATGGAGCCATTTGAAAAAAAGCATAACGTAAAAATTGTTCTTGAATTAGGGAATAATGTAGATAGACTTAATAAACTAAAAATGAGAAATAGTAAAGTTGATGTAGCAGCTTTTACAGATTATTATGCAATGCAAGCTATAGAAGAAGGGCTATTTGAAAGAATAGATCATGAAAAGATTCCAAATATAAATAATCTTTATGATGTAGCTAAGACACCATTGGGAAAAGATTATGGACCTGCATATACTATAGGGAGTTTTGGTATAATTTATGATTCGGAAGATATAAAGGAACCAATAGAATCATGGGGAGATTTGTGGAGACCAGATCTAAAAGGGAAAATGTCTCTATCAAATATAACAACTACATCAGGTCCTATGATGTTATTAATAGCAGCTGAACAAGCAGGAGTAGATATTAAAAAGGATGAAGATAAAGCTTTTGAAAAAATGAAAGAGCTAAGTGAAAATGTTTTAAGGTTTGATGATAAATCTTCAGAAGCCATAAATGCAATGAGCCAGGGAAAAGTTAAAGTTATGGGAGGACATAGCTTTGAGTTTGAAAGTGTCAAAGAAACTGTCCCAACAGCAAAGTGGGTAGATCCAAAAGAAGGCTCATACGCAATAGTTAATACAATAAATATAGTAAAAGGGACAAAGAACAAAAAATTAGCTGAACAATTTATTAATTGGATAATTAGTGAGGAAGTACAAAAAGTTCAGGCTCTTGATAAAGTAGATTCTCCTACAAATAAGAATGTAAAATTAACTGATAAAGAGGCAGAAGAGCTTATTTATGGTGAAGAAACTATAGAGAAGTTAAAATCTGTGGATTGGACATATGTAAATAGTTCTTTAAAAAGATGGATTGAAAGATGGAATAAAGAGATATCAGATTAAAAATATAACTATAAATAACACCTAGTGTTACATTAGGTGTTATTTATAGTTATATTGAAAAGTTTAAAATTCATCCATAATAAAGAATTTAATTTTGTAAAAAATGAATTATTTGGCTGGAGAAATTCTCTGTATTTCTTAATAACATTATTTGAAAGATATAAAAATACTGGTAATATAAGATATGGATTGATAACTGAAGATATAATAGATAAAGGAGCTATTGTAACGACATATGCACATGATCATCATAATTTACTTGTAATTGGTAAGACTAAAAAGGAAGTTATAAAAATGAAGATAAAATAGTAAATTTATTTTATAAATTTTTTCAAACATTATTTATTTTAGTTGATTATATTGATTTAAAATGTACAATATATATATGACCAAATATTTTCAAGTATTAGACAATTTATTGACTATATATTATTATTTAAAGTAATATCTATATATAAATTGGTATAATCTCAAAATATTATTAACTGTATTATTTTAAAATAAATACAGATTGTACATAATTGAATGATACTTTAAACTAAAACTCTTTAATTCCTATAAGATACCTTCAAAGGAGTTGATACTTATGGATAATAAAGGCTACAAAAGTGAAACTAGAACGATTCCACTTATACCACTTAGAGGACTATCAATATTTCCTTATATGGTACTTCACTTTGATGTAGGAAGAGACAAGTCTATAAATGCATTAGAAGAAGCAATGGTTAATGACTCACTTGTATTCTTAAGCTCTCAGAAAGAAGCAAGTGTAGATATACCTGGACCGAATGATTTTTACCACATAGGAACTATATGCAAAATAAAACAAATGCTAAAGTTACCAGGGGATACTATAAGAGTTTTAGTTGAAGGGATAAATAGAGGAAAGATAAAAGATATCATCCAAGAAGAGCCATATTTTGAGGTTGAAATAGAAGAAATAGTATTTGAAGAAGAAATTAAGAAAGATCAAAAAACAGAAGCTCTTATGAGAATGATCTTAGAATCATTTGAAGAGTATGCGGGTGTTGGAAACAAAATATCTACAGATGTTCTTTTATCAGTTACGGAAATAAAAGAACCTGGAAGATTAGCAGATGTTATAGCTTCATATGTATATTTAAGTCCAGAAAATAAGCAGAAAATACTTGAAGCACTCCACCCTTACGAAAGGTTAGAAATTCTAGAAGTAATACTAAGACAAGAGATAGATATACTAAAACTAGAAGAAAAAATATCCCAGAGAGTAAAGAAGCAAATAAATAAGGTACAAAGAGAATACTATTTGAAAGAACAACTTAAAGCTATACAACACGAGCTGGGAGAAGATGAAGATATATTAGATGAGGTAGAGAAATACAAAGATAAAATAAATGAAATCGATATGCCAGAAGAAGTTAAAGAAAAGGCATTAAAAGAAGCGGACAGATTAATGAAAGTGTCAGCATCATCTGCGGAAGCTGGAGTTATAAGAAGTTACTTAGATTGGATTATAGAGCTTCCATGGGATAATGAAACAGAAGATACTGTAGATATTAAAAATTCTAGGAAGGTTTTAGACGAAGACCACTATGGACTTACAGATGTTAAAGAAAGAATACTAGAATTTTTGGCTATAAGAGAGCTAGCAGGAAGCTTAAAAGGACCTATATTATGTTTAGTAGGGCCACCAGGAGTAGGAAAAACTTCTATAGCGAGATCTATAGGAACTGCTTTAAATAGAAAATTTGTGAGGATGTCACTTGGTGGAGTTAGAGATGAAGCCGAAATTAGAGGACATAGAAGAACTTATGTAGGAGCTATACCAGGAAGAATAATATCTTCTATAAAGAAAGTGGGTTCGAAGAATCCTGTTTTCTTATTTGATGAAATAGATAAGCTAAGTGGTGACTTTAGAGGAGATCCTGCATCTGCTTTACTTGAAGTACTTGACCCTGAACAAAACTCTACATTTACAGATCACTTTTTAGAAGTACCTTTTGATCTATCAAAAGTTATGTTTATAACTACTGCTAATTCAACAAGTACAATACCAGGGCCATTACTAGATAGAATGGAAGTTATAAGAATATCAGGATATACGGAAGAAGAAAAGCTAGAAATAGCAAGTAGATACTTACTTCCAAAGCAGATGAAAGATCATGGATTAAAAGAAAAGAATCTTCAGCTATCTAATAATACTATTAGAGAAATTATAACTAAGTATACAAGAGAAGCTGGAGTAAGAAATCTTGAAAGAGAAATAGCAAACGTATGCAGAAAAACGGCTAAGAAAATAGTAGAAGAAAAAGTTTCTTCAGTTAGAATAAATAGCACTAATTTACAGAAATACTTAGGAATACCTAGGTTCAGTTATGATGTTATAAATGAAGAACATCAAGTGGGTATAGCTAGAGGACTTGCTTGGACTACTGTTGGAGGAGATACATTATCAATAGAAGTCACTCCTATGAAAGGAACAGGAAAGCTTCAGCTTACAGGAAAACTTGGAGATGTTATGAAAGAATCAGCAATGGCAGGTATAAGTTTCATAAGATCACGTGTAGAAGAGTTTAAGATAGAGGATAATTTCTACAAGGATAAAGATATACACATACATGTCCCAGAAGGTGCTATTCCTAAAGATGGACCGTCAGCAGGTATAACTATGGCTACAGCTGTTATATCGGCTCTTAGTAATATACCTGTAAGTAGAAATGTTGCAATGACAGGAGAAATAACATTAAGAGGTAGAGTTCTTCCTGTAGGAGGAATAAAGGAAAAAGTATTGGCAGCTCATAGAGCAGGAATAACAAAAGTATTATTACCTTGGGATAATAAAAAAGATATTGAAGAAATTCCAGATAAAGTTAGAAGAAAAATTGAATTTGTATTTGTAAAGACTATGGATGAGGTACTAGATCATGCATTAGTAAAAGAGGATGGTAGTAACTAATGAAAATTAAGAAGGCAGAGCTTATAATAACAGCGGCATTTCAATCTCAGTATCCACCTGAGGGAAAACTTGAGATTGCATTTGCTGGAAGATCTAATGTCGGAAAATCATCACTTATAAACAGGCTTGTGAACAGAAATGGATTAGCTAGAACAAGTGGTCAGCCTGGAAAAACACAAACCTTAAACTTCTATAATATAAATGACGATTTTAGATTAGTTGATTTACCAGGATATGGTTATGCTAAAGTGTCAATGAAAGAAAGAGAAAAATGGGCAAAGATGATAGAAGTTTATCTTAAGAATAGAAAAAGTCTTATAGAAGTTATACTTCTTGTAGACATACGCCATGAGCCTGGTGAACATGATAAAATGATGTATGAATGGATAAAGTCTTGTGGATTTAATGGAATAGTTATAGCAACAAAAGCAGATAAAATATCTAGAGGAAACTGGGCAAAGCATATATCAGTTATTCAAAAAAAGCTAGGTGTAGAAGATAAAGACTTTATAATACCATTTTCAGCATCTAAAAAATTTAACGTAGATGAAGTATGGGATACTATAGAACAGCTTCTAGAAATAAATAGTCAATATATAGATGAAATGCAAGAAGATACAGAGAAATAAATATGTATATGTAATTAAAAAATGAAATAGAAAATAGAATAGATAAGGAGACTGTATAAATTATACAGTCTCCTTTATGCATTATAAGCTATATTTATTATTCTTCAGGCACAAATACGCTTTTATCTAATCCACACACAGGACATACCCAATCTTCTGGTATATCTTCGAAAGCAGTTCCTGGTTCTACTCCGTTATCTGGATCTCCTTCTGCTGGGTCATATACGTATCCACAAGGTTCGCAAACATATTTTTGCATAAAATCAACTCCTATCATACTTACTTTTTTATTATATTATATATTAATCATATCCATAAATTGATAAATTAATCATTTAAATGTAAAATATCAAATATTTAAAATATAATAAAAATGTTAAGATTAGTAATAATACTAATGGGTAGAATAAAATATAATAAAAAAATTAGCGAGATAGGAAGGGATTGAATTGATATTTGAAACGAATGTAGAAATTAAAAGTGACTTAATGGAGGTAAGAAAAACTTTAAACGATATAATTGATCAAATTAGCAATATCTTAAATGATGAACTTTTAATATTTGATATAAAACTTATATTAAATGAACTAGTTATAAATAGTGTAGTCCATGGTAATAAACTAGATGCTGATAAAAAAGTTAATTTAAAATTAAAAGTAAGTAATGACTGCATAAAGATAGAGGTACTTGATGAAGGTACAGGATTTAGCTATGACAAAGAACAATATGATCCTATGGACTTGAAATGTAGCGGTAGAGGATTAGTATTAGTTGATGGACTTACCGATAAGCTTTCTATAAACAACAATAAGGTGTCTATAGTTAAATACATTTAGATTAAGTTAGATAAAAATGTGAAATTTATAAGATATCATTTAAGAAAATAGAAGGTACTATTTTCTTAAATGATATCTTATTTTATGTTTAAGTGAACTACTTCCACTTATAGAAGCCATACATTATACACATCTTTAGAAATATTTTGGTAATTAAAGATAAGGTAAAACCTTCTTTTGTACATTGATAACTAAATATAATAATATGCATATGATAACAATACTAAATAAATATTTATGAGGTATCATATGAATACTAATAATTGGATACTAAGAGAATTTAATGATGCACCATTTGCAGATGATAGACTTAATAAGAGGTTAATTAAAATTGCAAATTCTTTCTATGAAAGTCCTCAAACTTCAATACCTTAGGCATGTAAAACCTATGCTGAAACGCAAACAACATACATATTCTTTAGTAATGAAAATATTAAAGCGGGGGCAATAATTATGGGTCATAAAGAGCAAGCGATTGAACATATGAAGAAACACGAAACTGTCTTAGCAATACAAGACACTACTACTTTAGATTATAAAAATCATCCTGCAACCAAAGGCTTAGGTGTATGCAGCAATACAGAGCATGATCTTGGTCTATTAAATAATACAATACTTGTTGTAACAGTAGAGGGTGTTCCTCTATGTGTAAATTAAATTAATTTTAGTTTTATTATTGACTTTAATAATATTTAATGTATACTTAATATTATTAAAGATAATATGAAAAGAGGGTTCAAATGGAAATTGATAAAATACCACAATGGATACTTGGTTTAGAACAGGAAGATATAGGATTTCTAAAAAACTTTATATTAAAATCTGGTTCATTAAAAGAAATTGCAAAACTATATGATGTATCTTATCCAACTGTGCGCTTGAGATTGGATAAGCTTATTCAAAAAATTGAACTAAATGATAAGCAAGAGGACGAACCATTCGAAACATTTATTAAAGGCTTGGCGGTTGATTCAAAGATTGATATTGAAGCTGCCAAAATAATCATCCACAAATATCAAGAAAGATTGAAAGGAGAATAATTATGACAAACTTAGCTACTATTATTATTGCATTTGTAATTGCCGCTGTTGTTCTGATCGTACACAATTCATTAAGTAAACATAAAAATTGGCTTTTAGGGGGTATTATACCATTATTATCTATAATATTTTCAGTTGGGGTATTTTATTTCCTAAAGTTAACACCTAGTTCAAAAAATATTTTTCCATTTTTTATATTTGTAACACTACAATTAAGTACATGGGTAGAAGGACGAAGAAAGTATAAAAAAGAACAGGAAGCTGAGTTAAAAAAAATGAAGAGTAAAGATTTGTAAATATATATTTGTATTGCTTATATTTGAGACAAAATTTATAGTATTTTGTTATCTATAGTTGTTATACTTTAGATGTCCTAGAGTTCTTAAGATGAGTTTAGGAGTCAATTAAAATACTTGTTAGGAGGGATACTATGTCACCTTATAAAAGTGATAAAATTTTATATGGAAGTCCTAATAAAACATTTCCAATAGAAGATGTAAAAGAAGCCGTAGAAAATTTAGAAATAATATTAGGACTTAATCGTAAACCGGTTGGAGTAAAGTTAATATTTTCTAAAGAAGAGTATGATAAATTAAAAGAAGAAGAAATAAAAGGTAAGACTTCTTATTGTGTTATGATTGAAAAAGCTACTAGAGAATTTTCATTTAAGTCAAGATATGAAAATCATAACTGTGATGGAGGAACTACGGCATTGGCTTTGGAGCCTAGTACGGAAAGAATAGAATCTGGGGAAGAATACTTTTCATACAATCTATATTCAACAAATGCAACAGCTCATAGAATGAGAAAATCAATAAAAAGTCTTCATCGTTGTGAATTTTCAACTTATGGATTACTTACAAAACCTCTAGATAAATTTGATATAGTACCAGATGTAGTTATAATTATAGCTAATCCTTATCAAGTAATGAGACTAACTCAAGGATATGTATATCATTTAGGTATAAAACCAGAGTTAGACTATGGAGCTATGCAAGCTATATGTTCAGAAAGTACAGTAGTACCTTATTTAACTGGAAGTATGAATATTTCAACTTTATGTCCAAGTACAAGAATGTTAGCAAAATGGAAAGATGAGGAAATGGCTGCAGGTATACCATACGAGAAATTTTTAAGTACAGTTGAAGGGGTAATAGCTACTATAAACACAACTGATATGAAAAAGAAAAAAGAGGACATTATTAGCAAGTTTAAAGAAAAAGGTAAAAATATAGATTTAACTTTAGATAATGATTATGAAGTATAACAAAGTAATACAGAATATATTAAATAGCTTAGTGAACGACTTATATTAGATTAGAAAAATAAGTTGTTTATTAAGCTATTTTTTAATATGAAATATAAATAGGAGCTTGGACATATATTTAATTTGTAACTAAAATAACGTTTACTTAAATAAAA
The DNA here is from genome assembly GCF_001190785.1 of Gottschalkia purinilytica. NCBI lineage: Bacteria > Bacillati > Bacillota > Tissierellia > Tissierellales > Gottschalkiaceae > Gottschalkia > Gottschalkia purinilytica. The sequence goes on from NZ_LGSS01000011.1 coordinate 54,480, forward strand.
AAAGATTATACAATAAATGTAATTAAAACCAATATAAACATAAAGGGGGATTTTTATGAAAAAAAGAATATCAATAATCATTTCTATGGCAATGCTGTTAACTATCTTATTACCTATAGGTACTTTTGCACAAATGGATCAAAATCTACAAAATGCTATTAAAAAAGCAAAGTCGTTACTTAATATTAGCAATGAGTATGAAAACTTTGAATATGCTATAGAAAAAGTAGGGGACAAAGTATATTATAACTTAAACTGGAGTGACCAAGAATTAGGATATGTAAGTGTTAGTATTGATTCTAATGGAACGATTGACCATTATGGTAAACATGAATATCATGAAGACAGAGTTGGTAAGTTACCGTTAGTTAGCGAAGACAAAGGATTAAAAATATCTAAAGATTTTATAAAAAAGATAAATCCTAAAATAGAAGGAAAGGTGGAGTATAAGGGAAGTATCTCTGACTCATATGATGGGTCAACAAACTATTACTTTACATATGCGAGAACTGAAAACAATATTCCTTACTACGGAAATCAAGTTACAGTATCAGTTGATACTAATACTGGAGAAGTTAGAAGTTATATTCAATACTGGGATGAAAAAATTAAATTTTCTAGTCCAAATAAAATAATATCGAGTGCAGAAGCTGAGAAAGCATTCAAAGAGAATGAAAATATAGAATTATTATATAATTTTTATCGAAATAAGGGAAAATTAAGTCCACGATTAATATATAGTATTAGTGACAGCAAATTAATAGATGCAGAAACAGGAAAACCGTTAAATGACGTAATAGGCGGACAAGGGTCATACAGTAAGAGTGGAGGATTTGATTCTTCTGGAATACTTTATGGACTAGATTCAGAAGTTCTATATTTAAGTCCTGAAGAACAAAAAAATATAGATGAGTTGAAGAATATAATAAGTGATAAGGAAGCTGAAAATGTAGCTAGAAAATTATGCAATATTTCTAATAAGTATGAACTAAAATCTTCTAGATTAAGTTCAAATGAAGCTAAAGATAACTATAATTGGATGTTAGAATTTTATGGCAAAAATCAAAATGATGATTTTATAAGCGTAGCTATAGATGCAAAGACTAAAGAATTAAAAAGACTATCAAAGTACTCATTTGTAGATAATAAAAAAGATGTAGCTTATAGTAAAGAAAAAGCACTTAAAAAAGCAAAAGACTTTATAAGTTCAGTAAGCTCAGAGAAATTTAAACAAACAGAGCTCATAGATTCGGAAGACCCTATTTTGACAATCCAATCAGGAGAAGATAAAAATTACTATTTTACATTTGCAAGAAAATATAATGGAATCAAGGTGTCTAATAATGGATTTACAATAGCTATAAGTGGAGTAACAGGAGATGTGGAGTCATATGGGTATAACTGGTATGAAGAAAAATTACCATCTTCAGATAATGTTACTTCTAAAGAGAAAGCTTTGGATAATATTTTAAGTGAAATAAAACTAGAGCTACAATATGTTACAGATATAAAAGATGATATAGATAAAGAAAAGGTGGCTAAATTAGTATACGGGTTAGAACCTAATAAATTTATAGATGTAGATGCAACTACAGGAGCATTGATAGATTTTGAAGGTAAACCTTATAAAGATAAAAAAGAAACAAAAACATATAAAGATATTAATAATAGCAAGTTTAAAGAAATAATAGAAAAGTTAGCTAAATACGGTGTATATCTTCCAGGAGAAGAGTTTAAGGGTAATGAAGAAGTAACTCAAAAAGATTTTTTATATCTATTAGCTAAGTCTAAAGGATATAGCTATATAGACTATGAAAACACAGATGAATTATATCAACATTTAATAAATGAAAGAATAATAAAGAAAAACGAAAAAAACCGGAGGATAAAGTAACTAGGCAAGAGGCTACTAAATTCATAGTTAGAGCTTTAAGATATGATAAAGGAGCAGATTTAAAAGATATATATAAGCTAGATTTTAAAGATGCAGATAAAATATCGCCGGAATTAAGAGGATATGTAGCTATAGCACAAGGTTTAGGGATAATAAGTGGAAATAACGGAAACTTTAATCCAACAGATAATCTTACAAGAGAGCAAGGAATTATAGTAGTATATAACATGTTAAACTTGCAAGAGTAATTTGAAATGGGAAAAGATTAGATAATAATAATTATCTAATCTTTTTTGTTTTTGCATAAAGAAAACCACTTGCTAGTGAGATAAACTCTATTTATTAGACACAGAAAATAATTATTTGTCATAGAATTTTGTAAGTTTATACAAGCTAACATCGTTTTTTATAAGATATCAGCCAAGTTTTAAAATACTAAAAATTTTTCTATACAAACATTATTAAGTAGATTACCTGATTTCTACATTGATGTATCATATGCTTTACTTAGGTTGAAATACAGTTCAAATGTTTATTGAAAACTAGAGTGCCAGGCTTATTAGTGATTTCTTTCCAGCTTAATTATTTCCATAACAAGATTAATGATTTATTCATTGCTTACTTCATATGTAGTAACAAAAGTATCATATAAGTCTTTTATTTCAGATAAATATAATCTACCTCGATTTGTAATCCATTCTAAAGTTAGTCTAAAACTGGAGTAAGCTCATTCTTCTATTCAAGAAGGTCTAGTGATTTTTTAGAAATTCATTTTCTACTTTATTTATAATATTCTTTTATTCATATGTCTGTATAGAGATCAAGTTTACTTTTACGTCTAGTTTATTACATAACTTATAAGATAAAATGTAAAATTAACTAATAAAAGAAAGGATTTTATATAGTAAAGTATCTGTAAATAATATTGAAAATTAATTGGACATATGATACTATTTAAGTAAATAATTACCAAATATGTAAAAAATAAATAGCTATTAAACTTTTCAATTCAATGATTTTTGTTTATAAATTTAAACTGGTATTGACAGTTCTGCTCCTTATTTTTCTATCTCTTGAGTTTTACTTTATTATGAAATGATTATAATACCGAGAATTTAGAAAAAGGAGTATTTATAGAACTTAGCAAAACTTAAAATTTATAAAGGAGGTTTTTATGAATTACATAATTCAACCAAAGCTAGTATATGTAAAGGGCTTATGCTATACATGTACAAAATGTGGCTTCAAATGTGAAGGAATGTTTCAATGTACTTGTGACATTCTTGTATAGTATAGACAAAGGAGGATGTGTATGCGCTTTATAAAAAAAATACAGTTGAAGAGGGTATTTGGCTATTGTATTGGAAATAATTGTGGAACTCAGTGTTTTAAAGATCGTACGAAAGATTAATATATTAAGGAGGTAAGAATATATGGAATATATTATTAAAGCATTAGATTATACGACAAATGGATATTGTTATGGATGTTTTAAACAAGATCAAAACAAATGTACTAAACAATGTTTTGATAAAGGTTAATAATTATTAAAGGAGGTGAGAATCTATGAAATATATTATTAAAGCATTAGATTATACGACAAATGGATACTGTTATGGATGTTTTAAACAAGATCAAAACAAATGTACTAAGCAGTGTTTTGATAAAGGTTAGTAATTATTAAAGGAGAGATGAAGGTGAAATTCTTAGTAAGAGCAAAAAAAATCAATATAGGTTCATATTGTTATGGTTGTTGGAAAGATTGTGGAGTAGTATGTGGTTTCCACTGTTTACAAGTTTGCTTAGAAAAGAATTCAGATACCAAAGGAGATGAATAAAAATGAAATATATTGTAAATGCTGAAAGCACATATAAAGAAAGTTATTGTTATATTTGTGGTGGTCAATGCCAGAATGTCTGTGGAACTCAATGTTTCAAAGATCGTACTAAGAACTAGAAGAAGGAGCAATTATGAACTTTATTGAAGAATCCCTAGAAAGTCATAAGGGGACTTACTGTTGTAATTGTGAACTTCAAGGTATTAACTACTGCAAAAATCAATGTTTTAATAAGGAGTAGAAATGAGAATAATTATTAAACCAACTTACTTATGTAATCAAGGATTCTGTATTTGTATAGGCGTCTGTGATAAATGTGGCTCTCAATGTATTGGACGAAATAGCAGGTAAATATATAAAGAGGATTTACATTTTGTAAATCCTCTTAAATTAGGAGGAGCTAATGAATATTAAATTTGAGATGCAAAATGATCTGCTAGTTAAGGAGATTTGGACAAGTTGGTTTAAAAATAAAATTGGTCAATTACAATATTATTTTAATGTGTCTGAAAAAATTATTATTACTGATAGAATAAGTCGTGAGGACTATGAACAGATACCTAAATGGGCAGTTGCCTTTACCCATGAACAGACAGTATTTCTTTTAAATCCATATGAATGGATAAAACGTTATAGGATAGACATGATTGTAATTCATGAAATAGTTCATGCTATAACAAACAAGCTTGAGATAAAATTACCTCTTATTTTGTTTGAGGGTATGGCAGTCTACTTTGCTGATCAACTCGACTCCATAGAGCTTTGTGATGAAGATATAGATGGACTATCATCAACTAAAGTTCAGTTAATGGATTATAGTAGTCCTAATTTTTACGATGTAAGTGGCTATTTGTTTCAAAAGTTAGTTAAAAAAATTGGAATAAAGAATGTTATTGAGTACATAAGATCAGGAGACTTTAAAATATTATTTGACTACTGGGATAATGAGGTGAGGTTATGAGAGTTCGTGAAGCTAAAAAAGAAGATTCACGTGAGCTGACAAAGCTGTGGAAGTTGCTTTCAAAAGACCATTTTCAAAAAGAGATGTATTGCGAACAAAATCCAAATTTAGATGATATAGAGGATAATTACATACAAGTGCTTGATAATAAAGATACTTTTATCTATGTTGCAGAGGAAAATAATCAACTATTTGGATTTGCAGAATTAGTTATGAAAGAACCAAGTGATGATTTTTATTCTGAGTGTTACACTTATATACTGCATGCATTTGTCAAAGAAGAGCAACGAAGTTTCCCAACACTCATAAAACTATATAGAGCCTGCGAGAAAAAGACTAAAGAACTAGGGATTAGATATATGATGACAGATATATATGATCACAATCCAAGAGTACAAAAGCTTATTAGATACTTAGGAATGAAGGAATACAGAAGAAGGTTTATTCGTTCCATTGAGGAGTCAATATGATATGATGAAGACACTTAAAAGATTTTTAAAAATAACTAAACCATTTATACACTTACAGATTATTGGATTTTTAATTACAGTATTCTATTCAGTTGCATACTTTGCAGCTCCAATTGCATCACGTTATATGATTGATATCGTTTTACCTAGTAAATCATTTGTACTTCTTAAATCAGGGATTATTATTTTTTTTATAGTATGTATTTTACAACCATTATTTGGTTTTTTTAGAAACATACTTTTTTTATCAATGAGTGAGAAAATATCCAATTATTTAAAATGTGATTTATATCAATCATTGATGAAAACAAATATGGATTTTTTTATTAACAATAAAAAAGGGGCAATTATATCTCGAATTATGAATGATAGTGATAATATTAGTGACTTTATTACGAGTTTTTTTGTAGTAGTATTAAAGAATATTATATTAATAATACTAATTTCATGTGCAATGTTTTATTTATCTCCGTTAATTACCTTAAGTGTATTTTCTATAAGTGTAATAACGCTTGTTTTATTAACATATCTAAGTAAGGGTATACAAAGTATTGCCCGTACTACATTTGAAAAAAAAGATGAACTTAATACAATACTTACTCAATCTCTAGATTCAATGGAAACGATAAAAGCTTACTTGATGGAGTCTCATTTCGTTAATGGGTTTATGGGAATATCATCACAGATTGAAAGGATCAATATTAGGCTTGGAAAAAGAAAGCAGTTTCTAAGTATTGGAGTTGAGGGTTTAATTGTTACTTGTACGATGTTTATTTATGGAGTTGGGTTTTATCAGGTAATGAATCAACAGATAACTCTTGGAAGTGTAGTTTCACTTGGTCTTTATTTTCAAATGATAGTGCCGGCAATTATGGAGCTAGCAAACAATAACTTTAGAATTCAGCAGATTATTCCAAGTCTTGATCGAATTGAAGAATATGAAACTTTACCAGTTGAAGAACAGGGAGATATATGGATTGATGAGTTTTCTACAATACAAGTTGAAGATATGAGGTTTGGTTATGATGATAGTAATATAGTAATAGACAATTTAAATATGACATTAAAAAGAGGAGAGATGGTAGCTATAATCGGAGATAATGGATGTGGCAAAAGTACATTGACTAAACTTTTACTAGGATTACACAGGGCTAAATCAGGAAAGGTGAAATATGAAAATGAATGCGTAGAAGATATATCTTTAAAAAGTATTCGAAATAAAGTATCTTATGTTCCCCAAAATGCTAGCTTATTGACTATGAGTGTAATAGATAACATAAAATGTGGATTAAACAGAATACAAGATAATGAAATAATAGAATTAAGTAAGAAAATGGGCTTTTATGAATCAATTTTAGAACTAGAAAATGGATTTGAAACAGTAATAAATGAATCTACAAACGTTTCTGGTGGTCAAAAACAAAAGATCGCTTTGATTAGAGCGATGGTACGTAATCCAAATGCTATTATTTTAGATGAGCCTACTGCTGCTTTAGATCAAGAAAGTGTACGTGCTCTTTTAAAATACCTGAAGCTAGAATCTAAGGATAAAATTATTGCTATTATTACGCATAACAGGGAAGTCATTGAAATTTGCGATAAAGTTTTTAATCTAAGTTATGCTAGCAGCATAAACTAATTGATTTTTTAGAAGCTATTAGAAATTAGTTTCTATAAAAAACAGTTTGAAAATTCTAATAAAACATTAAAGGAGAAAGATTTTATGAATTATATTGTTGAACCAATTTATCGACTAGGTAAAAAGGAAGTTGAAGAAGGATTATGTTACAAGTGTAAACAGTGTGATTTTCAATGTGTTGGGGAAGTTATTTGCAGATATTAGATTATGAAGAAAGGGGTTATAAAAATGAAAAAATCAAAATATAATAAAATTTGGACTATGGATAACGGTGTAAAAATTGCATTTAATTCGATGAGTTGTGCATTAGCGGAAATTGATGATTCATTTATGGAAATTTATAATAATATTGAGAATATATCAGTATCACAGCTAGATGAAGACAAAAAACAGCTTCTAAATCAAATGGAAGAAGGACATTATATCATTGATGATGAGCTTGATGAATTAAAACAAATCAAATTTAGACACTATAAAGGGAAATATGAAAATAATGGTCTTGGTCTGACTATTGCTCCTACACTAGCTTGTAACTTCAAATGTCCATATTGCTATGAAACCCCAGATCCTAAAATTATGAATGAAAGTGTACAAAATGCTATTATAAATATGGTAGATGAGTCTATGAAACGTTCTGATAGTTTAGACATTACATGGTATGGAGGCGAGCCTCTTTTAGCTAAAGATATTATCTGGTCTTTATCTAAGCGTATGATAGAAGTCTGTAAATCTCATGATGCTAACTATAGTGCTTATATGGTATCTAACGGATACTTATTTAAAGACTTTAAGGATGAGGACTTTGATAAATTGATAGAGTATAAAATTACAGCTATGCAAATTACTTTAGATGGTCCGCCAGAAGTACATAATAAAAGACGTATTCTTCACAATGATGGAGAAACATTTGATATTATTTTGAATAGTATCAAAAGGTTAAAAGCTAAAGGTATAAATGTAAACCTTCGAATAAATATTGATAAAACAAATATTGATACAGTATCAAAGCTTTTAGATATTTTAGTTGAAAATGATTTAAGAGATATGTCGGTTTCTTTTGGACAAGTTACTGCTTACACAGAAGTGTGTAGTTCAATTTCAGGTAATTGTTTGAATACAAAAGAGTATGCAGAATGGAATTTAGAATTTCAAAAAGCACTAATAGACAGAGGATTTTCAGCTACGCGCTATCCTTACTATCCTGGAATTAAGGCAAATTATTGTTGCGCAGATCAAATTAATGCTTTTGTTGTTGATCCAAATGGATTTATGTATAAATGCTGGAATAATGTAGGGATACATGGTGAGGCAGTAGGAAATGTTAAAGAAATATTTGATGAAGATATATCAATTAAATATATGATTAACCATGCTAAATGGCTAACTAATACACCTTTTGAAAAACAGAATTGTAATGGTTGTTTTTTATTACCAATTTGTATGGGAGGATGTCCTCATGTAAGCTTAGAAAAGAATAGTCATGACTGTGAAAAATGGATCTATAATCTAGATAAAATTTTAGAGTATACATATGATATAAAGTCAGAAGAAGTAGTTGAGGAAATAGCTGAGGAAGTATGTTTATAATAGTTAGATTTTAAAAACTATTTAGGAATACTTTGAATATAGAATCTTAGTTAAGAATATACTAAAACTATATAGAGTTGACATATTGAAATATAGATTTAGAGTTGAATAAATATAAAAAATTGATTTTCTATTTAAAATATTTAATGAAGTAATTGATGTACCTTGTTAAAAAATAACTTTGAATTCATTTAAGATGACAAAAGAGGTGTTGTAATGATCAGAAAAGAGATTGCTTCAATATCATTGTTAACTTTTATCTTGATTTTGATAACTGGTTGCTATAATTTTAATTCAACTAAGTTATTAAAAAATTCTGTTGAACAAAAGGAACAAGTGAATAGAGTATATAGGGCGTCTGGTATTAATCAGATTTTTATAGACAATTATGCTGGTGATATAAGTATTGAAAAATCTGACAATATAAATGAAGTTCAGGTTAAAATTAATCGAGTGGTGAGAGGATACGAAGCAGAAGCAGTTAAAGAAGCTAAGGATAAAATTGACTTTGATTCTACAACTAGTGGAGATAAGTTGATTTTAAAAACCAAAAGTCATAAAGTTCTAAATTCAAAGGTTCATTCTTTAAATAATGATTTTCACTTTGTTATTCCATCAACTATTGATAATTTAGAAATTAGAAATAATACAGGTGATGTTCTAGTGACCGGAGATTTTGGTAAAGTTGTTGTGAATAATAACGTCGGTGATGTAAAATTGATAGGAGCTACTAATCTATATGATGCTAAAGTTGACACTGGAGATATTAAACTTGATGGAGTTGTAAAAAAAGGAAATATTTCTAGTAGCGTTGGTGACGTTAGAATGAATTTGAAAAAGGCCTATATGGACGGAAGTATCACATTTAAAACAGATATTTCTGAGATTGTGATTAGTCTACCTAAAGATACAAAAGTCCAGACAAATCAAAAACCTTCAATTAATAAGCAATTTGAAAATATAAAGATATCAGATGAAGGTATGAATTTAAAGTTTAAATGTTCTGATATGACAAATATATATGTAAAAAATTTAGAGTAAATAAAAATATTTTATAATAGTAGATATAAAATAAATGAAATAATATGTAAATACTTAATAAAAAATGCATTGTATTTATTTAAAATAGAATAAATACAATGCATTTTTTATTAAGTAAAAACAAAATGCTACTAATTTCTGATAGAATAAAGTATAAAATAAGTTTTATTACATTACATATATTAAATATGCCAGACTAAAAATTAAGAGGGGGATAAAATTTGAAATTCATATTAGTAAGGCACGGGGAAACAGAAGCTAATGCAAACAAGATTTTTAGTGGTTGGACTGACTTCCCTTTAACGCCTAATGGAATAAAACAAGCTGAGAAGCTGGGAGAAGAATTAAAAAAATATGATATAGATGTAATATATTCTAGTCCATTACCAAGAGCATTAAAAACAGCAGAATATATATCAAAAGCTATAAAAAAAGAAATAATAACTACAGAATGTGTTAAAGAAATAAACTTTGGATTATTTGAGGGTAAAACAGGAGAACAAATTAAAAAAGAACATGAAAGCGATTGGAACTCTTGGAATGAAGACTATGTTAATTTTAGGCTTCCTGAAGGAGAAAATCTTGTAGATGTATTTAATAGAATCAAGGTTTTTATAGATAATCTTAAAGACGGAGAAAAAAACTGTGTTATAGTATCTCATTCTGCAGTTATACAAATTATAATTACATATTTGCTAGACTTAGAGCTAAACAAAATATGGCATTTTCAATGTAGAAATGGTTCTTATGTAGAAATTGATTATGAGAATGATTTTGGATTTATTAAAAAACTAATGCCTATTGACATTTAATGTCATATTCGTTGACAAAAACTTTCAGAAAAAATATAATGAACTTAACTTATAAAATTTAATAATTTTAAGGTATTTATATAAATAAAAGGGAAAGAGGTGAAAGTCCTCTACAGCCCCCGCTACTGTAAGCAGTGATGAAGTCTCTAATTACCACTGGGAAACTGGGAAGGTGAGATAGTAAAGTGATCTGCAAGTCAGGAGACCTGCCTTAAAATAGAGAGTATTACTTCGGAGGGAAGTATGTAAACTTTAGTGTAAAACTATAGAACACATAATCTTCTTATGTGTTTTTTTATTTTATGTACATTTCTTTAATTTTCTTTCCAAATAAAGTAATATTCCCTTATAATTGCATATGATACTAGTTTTATAAAAGGATAATTATAGTTGAGACATATAATATTTATATGTACTTTAAGTCAATCATAAATTTGGCTTAATTAATATTATATCTACGTTGTGTAATTATATATTTATATCTAATAGCTAGGTAACGGTATAGATATTCGAAAGATAAAAGTTAAAGAGGAGGAGTAATTATTGGCTAAGAGTATAATGTTTCAAGGTACTTCATCATGTGTAGGTAAGAGTATACTTACTACTGCACTATGTAGAATATTAAAAAATGAAGGAATAAAGGTGACTCCTTTTAAATCTCAAAATATGACTAGAAATGCTGTTAATATAGGTGGTAATAAAAGGATAGCTGGATCGCAAGTTGTCCAGGCAGAAGCTGCCAAGATAGAGCCTATGTCAGAGATGAATCCAATATTATTAATGCCTAATAGTGACGTAGGATGTGATGTAGTTATAAATGGAGAATTACATAGAGGTATGGTTGCATCAGAATATCAAGAAAAGAAAAAAGAATTTAAAAACTTAGTAAAAGAGTCTTACAATAAGTTAGACTCTATATTTGATGTAATAGTTATAGAAGGAGCTGGAAGTCCTGCTGAAATAAACTTAAGAGAAAATGATTTAGTAAATATGGGATTAGCTGAACTTGTAAATGCATCAGTTATCTTAATAGGGGATATAGACAGAGGAGGAGTATTTGCTTCTTTATATGGAACAGTAATGCTAATGAGTGAGGAAGAAAGAAAAAGAGTAAAAGGATTCATAGTAAATAAGTTTAGGGGAGATATCGAAATACTAAAGCCAGGATTAAAAATGATGGAAGATTTAATAGATAGACCATGTCTTGGTGTTATTCCATATACTAAGTTAAACATAGAAGAAGAAGATAGTCTCGTAGATGGCAAAAGATCAGAAAAGATAGAAGATGATGATTTAAGAGATAAAGAATATGATAGACTAGCAGATGTAGTTAAAAGTAATCTAAACTTAGAAGCTATAAAGAAAATAATGGGGATGTAGACTTAAATGAACGGAATTTCAATGTTGATAATAGCAGTTATATTAGATTTTATATTAGGTGATCCTCAAAATTTTCCTCATCCTATAAGATTTGTAGGTTTTATTATAAGAAAATATGAAAAGCTGATTAGAAGTTTAGGAATGAATTTAAAGCTAGGAGGCTTTATATTAACAGGATTAACTATAATAACAACTACAGCTATAATAACTTTAATACTTTGGATAGGAAAATCCATAAATCCTGTAGTTAAAACTATTTTATCTATATACCTTATATATACTTCTTTAGCATCTAAATGTTTACATAAAGAGACTAAAAAAGTCTATGATAAAGCTGTGGAAGTAGATATAGAAGAAAGTAGAAAAATGCTTTCTTATTTAGTAGGAAGAGATACTAAGAGTCTTAATATGGATGAGATTATAAGAGGAGCCGTAGAAACAGTAGCAGAAAATACTATAGATGGAGTATTAGCTCCTTTGTTTTATATAGGTATAGGAACATATTTTGGAATTCCAGTACATATTGCATACGTATATAAAGCTATAAATACACTTGATTCTATGGTTGGATATACTAATGAAAAATATAAAGACATAGGATTTGCATCAGCAAAGCTTGATGACATGGCTAATTATTTACCAGCTAGACTTGGAAGTATTTTAATGGTAGTTAGTGGAGTATTTTTCAAATATGATGTTCTAAATGGATTTAAAGTTCTATTTAGAGATAGAAGAAATCATAAAAGTCCTAACTGTGGATATCCAGAATCAGCAGTTGCAGGTCTTTTAAATATCCAGCTAGGTGGAACTAATACTTATTTTGGAGAAAAAATATATAAGCCAACTATAGGTGATGAAGTTAATAAGCTAGAGCCTAAGCATATAATTGATACTATAAAAGTAATGTACGGATCAGAAATACTTACGGTAGCCTTAATTATATGTTTATTAAAGTTAATATAATAAATTAATTCTTTTAGTTAGTTAATTTTCTATATTAAGTTAATGAACTTTAAATTTTAAAGTCTTTAAGAAAAAAGTATAGTATAGTACTTTATACTATTGAGATGTAATTATCATAATAGGTGTTAAATTAGTATGTATTTAAAATTTTGATTGATTATTTAAATGAACTGGAGGAAAAGTTTTGAATAAGCATGGGGGATATTTTGGAGATAACGACTATAAAGTTATAGATTTTAGTGTTAATATTAATCCTTTAGGAGTACCAGGAAGTCTAATAGATGAGTTACAAAATAGTTTGAGAGATCTAGTAAGATATCCGGAAATAGATGGAGATACAGGAAAAGAAGTTATTGCATCTAAAATAGGAGTGAAAAAAGATAACATAGTAGTAGGGAATGGAGCTACTGAACTAATTTACTTATTTTCAAAAACATTTTTACCTAAAAAAACTCTTATAGTCCAACCTACTTTTACAGAGTATAGTAGAGCGTTAAAATTAAATGGAAGTGAAGTATATAGCTTTGATACGGATGAAAAACAGAGTTTTGAAATAAACATAGACAAGCTAGTAGCAGCTATCGATAATATAAATCCAAATTTAGTAGTAATGTGTAATCCTAATAATCCTACAGGTGTATTTACTCATAAAGAGGATATAAAACCTGTATTAGATAAAATAAAGGCTGCTGGAGGATATTTATTTGTAGATGAGTCTTTTATAGACTTTACTAATGAAGAGAACTATATATCTTTTGTAAAAGGATATCCCATATTTCTATTAAGATCTATGACTAAAACATATGGAATACCAGGACTTAGACTAGGGTATGGAATAGGAAATAAGGACATAATATCAGAAATGAATAAAAAGAAAGAACCTTGGACTATAAATAGCCTAGCTTTAAAAGCAATACCAATTCTTTTAGAAGATCAAGAATATATACATGAGACTTTTCAATGGTACAATAAAGAAAAAGAATTCTTAAAAAATGAACTTGATAAAATAGATTATATAAAAACATATAAAAGTTATGGAAACTTTTTTCTATGTAGGCTTTTAAATGAAAATGCTGATTCTATTAAAGACTATCTTTTAGACAAAGGGATATATATAAGAACATGTGAAGACTTTTTAGGACTTGATAGTTCATATATAAGATTAGCTATTAGAGAACGGGATGAAAACTCATTGCTAATTAAATACTTAAAAAATAAGTAAACTTAAGAGGAGCAAACTATGAATACAATAATTTCTGTAGCTGATTTAAGTTTTAAGTATAATAATGATGAAATCTTAAAAAATATTAATTTTGAAATAGAAAAAGGTAGCTTTATAAGTATACTTGGTCCTAATGGATCAGGAAAAACAACACTACTTAAGAATATTTGCAATTTATTGGAGCCTTACAATGGAAGTATATTTATAGATAATGAAGATATAAAAGATATAAAATATAAAGAGCTAGCAAAAGAGATGGCAGTAGTTCATCAAAATGATGATTTAGATTTTGACTTTAGCGTATATGATATTGTAGCTATGGGAAGATATCCGTATCTTAAAAGATTTCAAAAAGAAAGTAGTCATGATTTTGATATAATTAAAAAGGCCATGATAGATACAGAAGTTTGGAATCTAAAAGACAAGAATATAAAAGAAATAAGTGGAGGAGAAGCTCAAAGAGTTATGGTAGCAAGAGCGCTCACTCAACAACCTGAAATACTTATACTAGACGAACCTATATCACATTTAGATATAAAACATCAAATAGGAATACTAAGCTTATGTAAAAAGCTAAATAGAGAAAATAATATAACTATATTAATGACTATACATGATATTAACTTAGCCGGAAAATATAGTGATCATATTATACTTATCAATAACGGTAAAATAGAAAGTATAGATACTCCTAAAAATGTACTAACTGAAGAAAATATAGAAAAAGTATATGGTGTAGAGGTAGAAATAATAAATATGGGATCAGATAAAGTTCCATATATAGTGCCATTGGCAATATAGTTATGAAGGAGGGTAGATATGAGTAAGGTTATACTTATAACTGGTGGTGCAAGAAGTGGAAAGAGTACGCTAGGAGAAAATAAAGCTAAAGAACTAGGAAAAAATATAGTCTATATAGCCACGTCTATAGCGTTTGATGATGGAATGAAAGATAGAATAAAAAAACATAAAGAATCTAGACCAAGTCATTGGGCAACTATTGAGAAATATAAAGATTTTAGTAATATAGTAGAAGACGAAGCCTTTTTACAAAGCGATTTGATCTTATTAGATTGTATGACACTCATGATTTCTAATTTACTCTTAGAAAGCAATATAGATTTTGATAACTGTAAAATAGAAGAAATAGATAATATAGAAAAAAAGATATTTGAAGAAGTTAATACATTATTAGAAGTTATTAATAAATATAATAAAAATATTATTATAGTAACAAATGAAGTTGGAATGGGAATAGTACCATCATATAAGCTTGGATCTATATTCAGAGATATAGCAGGAAGAATAAATCAGTATTTAGCTAGTAAAGCAGAAGAAGTTTATATTACTATTTCAGGAATACCTATGAAAATTAAGTGAGGTAAAATATGAGAAGTTTATTACTTATGATTGTCTTTTTAACTAGGATACCAATAAAGTATCCATATGAATATAAAGAAGAAGACTTTGTAAAAGGAATAAAGTTACTTCCAATTGTAGGAATGATAATCGGTTTAGTTATGTATATACCAACTATGTTGGACAAGTATATAGATAAGCCTATAATTATTTTACTAGTGTGGCTTACATATATTTGGATAACGGGAGGATTGCATTTAGACGGACTTACAGATACTTTTGATGGTATATTTAGTAATAGAGATAGAGAAAGAATGCTAGAAATAATGAAAGATAGTCGTATAGGAACCTTTGGCGTCATTGGATTATTATTTGTATTATTTTGCAATATAGTAGTGAGTTATTATTTAGGATATAAGGTTTTTATATTAGTACCTATAATAGGAAGAAGTGCTGCTTTGATATCATGTTCAATAAGTAGATATGCTAGAAATGAAGATGGTATGGGAACTATATTTATAGAAAACTGTGGACTAAAAGAGAGTATATTTGGTTTGATATTCACACTAATAGTATCATATATCGTTTTTGATGTTAAGGTATTGACTATACTACTTATTACATATTTACTTGTAGTTTTGACTACTAAATACATAAAAACAAAGATAGGAGGAATGACAGGAGATACTATAGGGTTTGTCATAGAAGTATCTCAAAGTATATTTATTATAGCCTTTTATCTTTATAGTAAAATAGTTTAGATTATATAGAAATTTAGATCATTTCATATGAGGTTGAAAAGACCTTTAAAGCTTGAGTAAACTTGTTTCATTGGAGATATTGACAAAGAAGCTCTTACTTCCATAAATGGAGGTAGTTCACGTAACAAATTATATTAAGGAGAATGAATTATGAATTCAAAAAATATAGAGGCAAAAAAAACTACTGTTAAATTAGTTTATACTAGCATGCTAATAGCAATTTCATTAGTTGGTTCTTTAATAAAGATACAAGGTAGTATAGCACTTGATTCTATGGCTGGATTTTTTTCAGCGCTATTTTTAGGTCCGGTATATGGCTTATTAACTGCAAGTATAGGACATATATTGACTGCAGTTACAAGTGGATTTCCATTAACACTCCCTATTCATATAATAGTGACGGTACAAATGGGATTATTTGCATATATATTTGGAGTAGCATATAGAAAGTCTAATGGTATTATTGCTTCTATAATTGCTATTATATTAAATGGAGTGGTATCAGTATTAATGTTAGTACCTGTTACCATATGGCTAAAGCTTCCCTTAAATGGATGGCCATTTTTTTACACTATGGTTGGGCCATTATCATTATCTTCAGGTGTAAATGTTATTTTAGCCTATGCTGTCTATAAGATTATAGGGAATAAGTTTTAAATAAGGTGACGAGATGAAAATAACTAGACATAGGGATTTAACTTTAATAGATATAAATAATGATCAATTCTTAGTAATATCATGTGATTCTTCTGGCGGGATAGGAAATAAAGAAAATGATGTAGTTAAAGTTTCACCGGAGATTGTAGGATATTATACAACTCAAGTTGCACTTATGGAAATACTCGCATTCGGAGCAAAACCTATTACAATTGTGGATACTCTATCTGTAGAAATGAGTAATACAGGTGAAAAAATAATAAATGGAATAAAACAAGTATTAGAGCCACTAAATTTTGATATATCTAATTTGGTAACAGGAAGTACAGAAGAAAATATTCCAGTTAGTCAAACTGGAATGGGGATAACTATAATAGGAATTGTGGATAAAAACAAATGGAGAAAGCCTTATACACAGGCTGGATTACTTTCAGTAGTGGTAGGATTACCTAAAGTAGGAGATGAAGTAATAGCTGATAAGAATAAAACTATAATGAGCGTTTCAAAACTCTTAGAATTAAAAGAAAAAGAATATATAAAAGAGATACTTCCAGTTGGATCAAGAGGAATACTGTATGAACTAGAACAAATGGCGAAAACTAACAATATTAATTTCGAGCTAGAAAACGAGACTAATATTGACCTTAAAAAGTCTGGGGGACCATCAACTTGTGTAATTATATCTATAGAGGAAAGTAAATATGAAGAATTTAAGAAGAGTTTTTCTATACCAGTAAATAAGATAGGAAGATTTATATAGTATTAATTTATACATAATAATTAGATAGTTAAACTACTTATATCCTAGAACGATGAATCAAACCCTGTTATTATATAAAATTAAAAATAATAATGGGGTTTTTATATTTGCTATGTGAACTTATAATTAAATACTATTCAAAGGTAAAATATCGAGTAAATAAGAAAACTTTTTATTTTTTTCTTATATTACATTCTATATAAAAGACAATATTTTAGGATTCTTCTTTTATATATTTTAAATATCTATAAGGATCGAATAAGTAATAGATATGTTAAATTGTACATTTTTCCCAATATTATATATAATCTTACTGGAAATTACTATTTTTTATATTTTTATAGAATTATCAACAAAAACAAAGGGGGAAAAGAGATGAAAAAAGTATTATTATCTATTTTCTTGATCTTTACTATGGTATTCTTTTCAGCATGTGGACAAAAAGATCAACAAACTGATAAGGAAAACGATATCCAAGCATCAAAAGAAAATGAAGTACCGACTATTAGTGTTTCATGGGGAAATGAACTTCACACAGGAATTATGCATGTTCCATTAAAAAGAGTAGATGATTTTAAAAAGAAAGGTACATATTTTAACCCTATATCTAATGAACAATTTGAATTAATAAAAGACGATAAGAAATTGGCTCTATTTAATTTTATTCCTACTAAAGGTGGATCTGAGGTTGCATCTTTAATGAGTCAAAAACATTTGGATGCTGCATTTACTTCTAATACTGCAATATTATCAGCAGTAGATCAAGGAACACCTATCAAAATATTGTCACCAATACAAACAGATGGGGTTGCTTTAGTATTTTCCCCAGATAAAAATTTTTATGGATGGGAGGAAGTAAAAAAACATATACAAGGTTCTAATGTACCAGTTAAAATAGGATATCACTCTCCAGTAAGTGGACCTAGAATTGTACTAGAGTCAGTTCTGAAAAATGAAGGATTAAAAGTAACAGAAGATCCTAATAACTCTAAAGCAGATGTGTTACTTGTTGACTTGAAAGGATCTAAAAATCTTTTACCATCACTTTCTAGTAAACAGGTAGATGCATGGGTAGGTCCGTCACATTATCCAGAAGCAGCAGAAGTAGAAAAGTTAGGTAAAATAGTTCTTAACTTAAAAGATTTCCCACCTGCTGGAAAGTGGGAAAACTTCCCTTGTTGCGTATTTGCTGCAAGAGAGGATATATTAGAAAAATACCCAGAAGTATTTGAAGCTATGACAGAGCTAATTACTGAAAATGCAAAATATACTATGGAACATAAAGATGATGTTTCAAAAATAATGGCAGAAATAATAGGAGTACCTGAAGAAGCCATAAAGGCTTCTCAAATCAAATATACTACAGATCCTTCAGAACAATGGCTTTCTGGTATTAAAGTATATGTTGATGCTCTTAGTAATATGGGAAAATTGACAGGAGAGTTAAAAGGGAAAAATTTTGATGAAGTAAAAGATAAAGCATTTGACTTTACTTATACTAATAAAGCAAATAATAAATAGAAAATAAAAACTCTCTGTTATTAATAACAGAGGGTTTTTTATGAGGTGAAGCTATGAAAACTACTATTAAAAATATATTTATATCTTTTATTATTCCTATATTATTTCTTCTAATTTGGAGTAGTGTATCTAAAAATGTTGATAACAAAGTTATACTTCCACCTATAGAAGAAGTTGTTGCAAACTTTAAAAATGCAAATGATAACTTCATAGGTTTAGGATCAATTCCAAGTAATATATTAGTTAGCTTAATGCGTGTATTACTAGGATACTTTGTAGGCGTATTAATAGCATTACCACTAGGTGTATTAATGGGATATAAAGAAAGCGTTAATAAACTTTTCGATAACTTTATAAACATGTTTCGCCCAGTACCACCTTTAGCATGGGTTCCGCTAGTATTAGGATGGTTTGGAGTTTCAAGTATTGCTACTTTTGCAGGAATAAATCAAGGAGAATGGTATGTATATCTTAATAATTTTAAAATATCTATGATTTTTATTATAGCACTTGGGACTTTCTTTCCTGTATTGACAAATGTAGTTTTTGGTGTGAAGAATGTTAGAAAAACTTTAATAGATTCTGCAAAAGTACTTGGAGCCAGTGAAAAAGATATATTTTTAAAAATTCTCCTACCAGCAGCAGCTCCAACAATAATAAATGGACTTAGGACGGGACTAGGAATAGCATGGGCGTGTTTAGTATCTGCTGAAATGTTACCAGGAAGTTTATCTGGAGTAGGGTATCTTATTACACATGCTTATGAATTAGCTAGAACGGATTTAGTTATAACAGGGATAATATGTATAGGATTAATAGGAGCCTTTCTTGATTTTATTTTTAGATTTTTGGAGAAAAAATATTTTTCTTGGGAGAGTCGTACTAGATAGGGGGGGAGTAATTTGGAAAGTTGCATTGTTATAGATGATGTAGAAAAGATATTTACCACACAAGAAGGTTTAGTTGTTAGGGCATTAGATAAAATAAATTTGGAAGTTAAAGAAAATGATTTTATATGTGTAGTTGGTCCATCAGGATGTGGTAAGTCGACATTACTTAGAATTATAGCTGGACTTGAATCTACTAGTAAAGGAAATATTCTATATAGAGGAGTTGAAATGAATAAACCTATTAAAGAAGTAGGTATGGTATTTCAAAACTACTCTCTTCTACCTTGGCGTACGGTATTAGATAACATAGCCTTAGGTCTAGAATTTAGAGGTATTAGTAAAAAAGAAAGAGAAAATAAAGCAAGACATTATTTAAATATCATAGGAATGAATGAATTTGAAAATGCATATCCTTATGAATTATCAGGTGGTATGCAACAAAGAGTAGCTATTGCAAGAGCTTTAGCAAATGACCCTGATATATTACTAATGGACGAACCTTTTGGAGCATTGGATGCATATACTCGTATAATACTACAAAAAGAGTTATTAAAGATATGGGAATCTAATAAAAAGACTATACTATTTGTTACGCATAGTGTAGACGAGGCAGTTTATTTATCTGATAGAATTGTAGTTATGTCTAGTAAGCCAGGAAAGATTAAAGATATAATAGAAATTGACATGTCTAGACCTAGAGATAGAGCAAATCCAGAATATGCAATTATGACTGCAAGACTTTTAGATATGTTGGAAGATGAGAATATGGCAAATAATTTAGGTAAATAAATATAAAATAGAATTTTTATATTATGTATTATAAAGACTTTACCTTAATTTAATATTTATTAAATTATTGATAAAAACTCCTTATTATTAAACTAAAGAGCAAAATAAAAAGGAGTTTTTATCATTTATTTTAATTAGATTTTAAGCTTTTTATTTTTTATTATTTTTCATTTGAGATAAAAATGACATTGCCATTTGGAAGTTCTTTAGAAGTTCATTTTTTACGATTTCTACATTTTTTTCTTCAGTACCTTCTTTAACTGTAACTCTACATATATTTTTACCTATTTCAAGTTGGACGAAGTCATCCTTTAATATAGACTGGCATACTTCTTTAATCATAGCTTTAGTATTTTTATCCTGTAAATAAGATTCGAAATGATTTTGTAAAGAAATTAATATTCTTTTTTCCTCGTCTAGCTCTATATATTTAACAAATTGATTTAAAATACTATTCATAATAATCCCCTTCCTTTAAAGTCATTTATTAAGTAATATATCAATTTAATAAAAACTAAAAAATAGTATACAATACATTATAAACTATTAGGCTAATCTTAGTGATAAGAAAGTTATATAAATTTTTCTTGATGAATGTACAAGGTTATAATAACATATATGTGACTAAAAATAATAACGTTATAACAAATAGTAAGGAATGATAGTATGCTAGATTTTTTACCTATAAATAAAGAAGATATGGAGAAAAGAGGATGGGAACAGCTAGATTTTATAATAATAACAGGAGATGCTTATGTAGATCATCCTTCATTTGGTGTTGCTATTATAAGTAGATATCTAGAAATAAGAGGATATAAAGTTGGTATAATAGCTCAGCCATCATGGAAAAACCTTGATGACTTTAAGAAGTTAGGAAGACCTAAATTGGCCTTCTTAATAACAAGTGGAAATATAGACTCTATGGTAAATCACTATACAGTTGCTAAAAAAAGGAGAAAAGATGATGCTTATTCACCTGGAGGAAAAGGAGGACTTAGACCTGATAGAGCAGCTATAGTATACTCACATAAAGCTAGAGAGGCATATAAAAATGTACCTATAATACTTGGTGGAATAGAAGCTAGTTTAAGAAGATTTGCCCACTATGATTATTGGGATAACAAAGTTAGAAGATCAATATTATTAGATTCAAAGGCAGATTTAATATTATATGGAATGGCTGAAAAACAAATAGTTGAAGTAGCAGAAGCCTTAGAAAGTGGTATTCCTATAGAAGAAATAACTTATGTTAAAGGAACTGTGTACAAAACTAGAGATAAAGAAAGACCATATCAACCTATAGTTCTACCAAGTTATGATGAGTTATTATCATCAAAACAAAAGTATGCTGAAAGTTTTATGATACAATATGAAAATTTAGATTCAATACAAGGAAAATCATTAGTCGAAACATATGGAGATGTATATGTGGTGCAAAATACACCAACAGATCCACTAACACAATCTGAACTTGATAATGTATATTCACTACCATATATGAGAACATATCATCCTATATATGAAAAAGATGGTGGAATACCTGCTATAGAAGAGGTTAAGTTTAGTCTTATAAACAATAGAGGATGTTTTGGAAACTGTAACTTTTGTGC
Organism: Gottschalkia purinilytica; assembly: GCF_001190785.1. Lineage (NCBI taxonomy): Bacteria > Bacillati > Bacillota > Tissierellia > Tissierellales > Gottschalkiaceae > Gottschalkia > Gottschalkia purinilytica. Next base: position 76,634 of record NZ_LGSS01000011.1, read on the forward strand.
ATTAGCCTTTCATCAAGGAAGAGTAGTACAGTCAAGAAGCCACCAGTCTATACTGTCAGAAGCTCAAAAAATCATTTGGGATACAGAGTTTAAAGGATATATTCATGATGTCGGAGGACCTACGGCCAACTTTAGACATAGAGCTTGTGATAAACAAATTAAGCACGGAGTATGTAAGAAAAAGCAATGCTTATTTCCAAAGCCTTGTAAAAACTTGAAAATAGATCATAGTGACTATTCAAATCTGTTAAGGAAGCTCAGAGAACTTCCAAATGTTAAAAAAGTATTTGTACGTTCGGGAATTAGATATGATTATTTAATACATGATAAAAATGATAAATTCTTTAAAGATTTATGTGAACATCATGTAAGCGGACAACTTAAAGTAGCTCCAGAACATATATCACCAAATGTATTAGAAAAAATGGGGAAACCCAATAAAGAAGTATACGAAAAATTTGTACAAAAGTATAAAAAAATAAATGAAGCACTTGGTAAAAATCAATTTTTAGTTCCATATTTAATGTCAAGTCATCCAGGAAGTACGTTGAAAGACGCAATTGAATTAGCAGAATATTTAAGAGACTTAGGATATATGCCAGAACAAGTTCAAGATTTCTATCCTACTCCATCAACATTGTCAACTTGTATGTACTATACTGGATTAGATCCTAGAACTATGAAGAAAGTATATGTACCAAAGACACCACATGAAAAAGCTATGCAGAGAGCTTTAATACAATATAGAAGACCTCAAAACTATGAATTGGTATATGAAGCTTTAAAAAAAGCTGGAAGACTAGATTTGATAGGATATGGTAAGAAGTGTTTGATTAGACCTAGAAATAAAAATAGAAATGTTGATGATAAACATAGTTTTAAGAGAAAAAATAATCATAAACAGAAAGATAGTTCTAATAATAGGAAAAAAACAAAAAAGATGAAGGTAAGAAAGTTTAAGAAATAAAATTATAAGTATTAAAACTATGATTTAAAATATGAAAAGAAAAATCTATAGTAAGTTTACTATGGATTTTTCTTATTTAATAAAAACTAATGGACTTAGAATATAAATCATTTGATTTTTTATATTTGTATATAAGTTCTAAAAGTACATGGAATATATTGACAAACGATATACTGTGAAATAAAGACCATAATGTTATATAATATCAGAGTAATAGAAATAATTACTTGTAGTAGAATAAGTTTATGTATATAATTAACAAGTCAATAAATAAAACTATATTTGTAATAACTTCATCAAATAAAACAAAAACTTATTTGAAAAGTAATATACTTGATTAATACTGAACTAATAATTAAATGTTCTAGTTTTGTTTAAAAAGCTTTTGAATAGGTAAAATAAATATGTTACAATGTTTTTGTCAAAAAACGACATAATCTTGAGAGAAGGTAGGAATAATTTTGAAAAAGATAATGGATAATATAAGGAATATAGCTATAATAGCTCACGTTGATCATGGAAAAACAACACTAGTTGATGAGCTACTAAAGCAAAGTGGTACTTTTAGAGATAATCAATCTGTTGGTGAAAGAGTAATGGACTCTAATGATATAGAAAGAGAAAGAGGTATAACTATACTTTCCAAGAATACGGCTGTATATTATAAAGATACAAAAATAAATATTATAGATACTCCTGGACATGCTGACTTTGGTGGAGAGGTAGAACGTGTTTTAAAAATGGTAAATGGAGTAGTGCTAGTAGTTGATGCATTTGAAGGTCCTATGCCACAAACTAAATTTGTTTTGAAAAAGGCACTAGAGTTAGAATTACCAGTTATAGTATGCATAAATAAAATAGATAGACCGGAAGCAAGACCAAATGATGTTATAGATGAAGTACTAGATCTATTCATAGAATTAGGTGCAACTGAAGATCAATTAGACTGTCCTTTCGTATATGCTTCTGCTAAAAACGGAACGTCTTCATTAGATATGAATAGTCAAGATTCGAATATGAAATCATTATTTGAAACTATAGTAGAATATATTCCAGCTCCTGAAGGTGATGATGAAGAGTCTTTACAAGTCCTTATTTCAACAATAGATTATAATGAATATGTAGGAAGAATAGGAATCGGAAAAGTAGAAAGAGGAACTATAAATCTAAATCAAGAAGCTGTTATAGTGAATGATGAGAGACCAGATGAGAGTAAAAAGGTTAGAATTACTAAGATATATGAATTTGAGGGACTAGATAGAATTGAAGTAAATGAAGCTAAAGTTGGAAGTATCATTGCAGTATCAGGCGTTGAAGGTATACACATAGGGGATACAATATGTGATGTAGAATGTCCGGAACCTTTACCATTTGTAAAAATATCTGAACCTACTATTTCTATGACATTTGCAGTTAATAATAGTCCATTTGCAGGACAAGAAGGAAAATTTGTTACTTCAAGACAACTAAGAGATAGATTATTTAAAGAACTTCAAACGGATGTAGGATTAAGAGTAGAAGAAACAGATGCAACAGATGCCTTCAAAGTATCTGGTAGAGGAGAACTTCACTTATCTATACTAATAGAAAACATGAGAAGAGAAGGGTATGAGTTCCAAGTATCAAAACCAGAAGTTTTATATAAAATTATAGATGGTAAAAAACATGAACCTATGGAAAAAGTTACAATAGATGTTCCAGAAGAATTTATGGGAGCAGTTATAGAAAAGCTAGGTAAAAGAAAAGGTGAACTTATAACTATGGGTGCATCTAATGGAGGATATACTAGATTAGAAATTTTAATTCCAGCTAGAGGACTTATTGGATATAGATCAGAGTTCATGACAGATACTAAAGGGAATGGTATACTAAATTCTATGTTTGAAGGATATGAGCCTTATAAAGGAGAAATAACTAGGAGAGCACAAGGATCATTAGTTGCATTTGAAACTGGTGACGCTGTTGCATATGGTCTTTATGCAGCACAAGAGAGAGGAATACTATTTATAACTCCAGGAACAAAAGTGTATTCTGGAATGATAGTTGGCCAAAATGCTAAGTTAGGAGATATAGAGGTTAATGTATGTAAGAAAAAACAGCTTACAAATACTAGAGCATCTGGATCTGATGATTCATTAAAATTATCTCCACCTAAAACGCTAAGTCTAGAAGAAGCACTAGAGTTCATAGAAGATGATGAGTTAGTAGAAGTAACTCCGGTTAGCTTAAGACTAAGAAAAAGTATACTAGATAAAAGTTTAAGATATAAATCTAAGAAAAAATAAGAGATTGGGATTTCCCAGTCTCTTATTTTTTCAATAAAATAACCTAATTTGGATATACTAAATTTGAGGTGAGAAATTTGAATCAGATTAGGAATAAGATGAAAACTATTGGTGTAATTTTACTTATAATTGTGATATCTACAAGTTTGATATCATGTAAGAAAAAACAAAAAAAGATTTCGAATATAAGTAAAGAAGCCAAAGAATTTGGAAAGTTAAAAGATATATTTAAAAATACAGATAAGATAAGAGAACAAGTGGAAAACATAAAATTAGAATCAGAGAAGCCAATAATAGAAGATATAGAAGAACAAGAGAAAAAAAGTAATGAAAGTAAACAAAAAGGTAAAAAAACAGAAGAGAGTGAAGAAGTAGGACTTGGCAACAGCAAAGGTCAAGGAACTGGTGAAGGAGGAGCTGCAGGTGATGGCGCCGGCGGAGATGGTGCAGGAGGGGGACCTGGCGGTGGAGACGGTAAAGGAGCAGGTGAACAAGGTGGTAAAGAGAAAGAGCCTAAGAAAGGGTTAGAAGATGAAGCAGAAGAGAAAGCTCAAAGGATGAAAGAAAAAGAAATTAATACTATGTGGGAAAAAATCAAAAAGACATTGAAGGATATTCATACGGAATGGAATGACTATGAAGCACGTGTAGCAAATAAAAAATATAAGAAAGAGGATATTGCTAAATTTAAGACTAATTTAAACGAACTTACTGTATATATAGAAAATAAAGATATAATAGAGTCACTTCAAGAAACTAATAAACTCACTTTAAATATAGCAAAGTTTTTTGAAGCTAATAAAGGAAAGCCAGACTCTGATATTATAAAATTAAAATATTATGCTCAACAAGTATATCTAGATGGATTACAAAATGAATGGGATAAAGCTAAGGATAATGTAGATTCATCTTTTGATACCTATAAGAAACTAGAAAAGAAGATAAAAGAAGTTGAAAAAAAGAAAGAAGAAAAAGAAAAAAAAGAAGATAAAAAAAATAAAAAGACGAAAAAAAATAAAGAGATGAAACAGAATATGGAAAAGCTAAAAGTGTCTTTAGACAATCTAAAAAAATCTATAGAAAAGAAAAATCCAGAACTAGTTAAGATAAAAAGAAATATTGTATTTAAAAATGTAGATTCGATTGAAGAAAATGAAGGAAGCTAAATAAGTTAAGGAAATGGAATTATCCATTTTCTTTTTTTATTGTTAAGAAATTGTGGGAAAATAGAGATAATAGGTTACGATATTGATAAGAATTGATATATAGTTTATATAATAAGTATGTAGAACATAAACTTGATTAGCAATATATGTTATAATATCCATATACAAAAAACAGAACTTTCTATAAAATAAGGGGCTGAAGAAATGAGTAAATTTAAATGTTTAATATGTGGAATGACTATAAATTTAGAAAGTTATGGATTAAATAGTAACACATTTATTAAAAGAAATCAGAAAGATAATATTATCAATTGTCCATTCTGTGGAGTTGGTAAAATTTATTTAGGCGATGAAAAAGATATATATGAAGTAGATAATTCAAATTTGGATACAAAGACTTTAAAAGTATTGGATAATGCAATGAAATTCGAAGTATTTAATGGAGAATTTTACGAAGAAGCTAGTAAGTTAGCTAAGGATAAAGCAGTTAGAGAGCTTTTTAAAGATTTGAAGAATATAGAGTTTATGCATGCAAGAATTCATAAAAGATTAGGTGGATTTGAAAATCTTCCAAAACTACATAAACCTGACTATACTAGACATAATACGGATAAACTATTACTTGAGGAAGCACAAAAACGTGAAGAACATGCTATAGCATTTTATAAAAAAAATAGTGAAATAGTTTGTAGTGATATAATAAGAGATATATTTCAAGCATTATCAGATGTTGAAAAACAACATGAGATTATAACAAGTAGTCATCCCATGAAAAGATAAATAAATGTGAAAAATTAGCTAGAGGTGAATCAAATGAAAAACGAATCAGTACTAGATTATTACGTATACAATGAAAAACTTTATAATACAAAAGATGATTATGGATTTAAAAATTGTAAAGGATCGCTCATATATGAAGTAATAAGGGTAATTGATGGTATAGCTCTATTTGAAGAAGATCATTTAGATAGGATCAGAAAATCTGCTATGATATTGGGGCATAGAGTTAATAAAACTAATGAAGAGATATCCAAAGAAATAAAGATATTGATAGATAAAAATAATATTAAAAATCAAAATATAAAGCTAATATGTAGCAGTTTAGAAGAAGAAAATCAGGATTTTTTAGCTTATTTTATAAAAAGTTACTATCCAGAAAAAGAAATATATGAAAAAGGAATACATACTATATTATTTAAATCTGAAAGAGAAAATCCTAATGCTAAGGTTATAAATAATGACTTTAGAACACAAGTAAATGAAGAGATAAAAAAACAAGGTGCATTTGAAGCTTTACTTGTAAATGAAGAAGGTTTTGTAACAGAAGGAAGTAGATCAAACATGTTTTTCATAAAAGATAGAAAGGTTTTTACAGCACCAGCTGGGGATGTTCTTTTAGGCATAACGAGAAGTGAAATATTGAAAGTATGTGAAGAATTAGCAATAGAAGTTGTAGAAGAGAATATACACATAAATGACTTAAAAAATATTGATGGAGCATTTATGTCAGGTACATCTGTAGGAGTACTTCCAATATCAACTATAGATAATATAAGATTAGCTTCTGTAAGTAATGATCTAATACAAAAAATAGGAGAAGGATATTCTGATAAAGTTAGCAAATATATTCAAAGTAAAAAGTAAATTTAAATATCTATTAACTTAAATTAATATAAAGCTGTAATATTAAAGTATAGTAATGTGTATATATAGTACTATTAAGGGCTTACATTTGGAGGGGATTATGCACACTTTTACTATACTTTTTATGTTCTTTGTAGGACTTGTTGTTATAATAAAAGGTGGAGATATGTTTGTAGATGCTTCTGTTTGGTTTGCTAAAAAAACTGGAATCCCTAGCATATTTATAGGTGCAACTCTAGTAAGTTTAGCTACAACTTTACCAGAGTTTTTTGTATCAAACATAGCAGTCATACAAGGACATGCTGAAGTTGCAATAGGCAATGTAATAGGTTCAGCTATATGTAATATAGGTCTTGTATTATCAATAACTTGTATTATTTCTCCTATAGATATAAGAAGAAGGTTTTTTAGTATAAAAGGATTTATAATGTGTTTTTCTATAGTTGTATTATATATATTATCTTATAATAATATAATTGGGAAACTAGAAGGAATTATTCTTGTTGGAATACTAATAATTTATATAATTATAAATATACTTGAATTTAAGACAATTACAGAAGTATCAAAAGAAGATAATCGTATAAAAGGAACACTACCATCAAGTATTACAAAGTTTATATTTGGAGCAATACTTACAATATTCGGAGCTAGATTATTGGTGAATAGTGGTGTACAGATAGCATACATGTTGAATATTCCTGAAGGTATAATAGGACTAACTTTAATAGCTTTGGGAACGTCATTACCAGAACTTGTTACATGCATAGTATCCGTTATCAAAAGACAACAAGATATATCAGTAGGAAACATAATAGGAGCTAATATAATAAACATATGCATGGTGCTTGGTAGTTCATCTCTAGTATCTGAAAGTGGACTTATATTTTCACTTAAAGATATAAACTTGTTGGGTATAAAACTAACCGATATATCTCAAACTCTGTTACTAGATATTCCAGTTTTACTGATATTATCAACATTAGTTGTGATATTTGGATCATTACATAGGAGGATAAATAGAAAACATGGAATATTACTTTTAGCTATATATTCTTTTTATATGATAGCAATATACAAAATAACCTTTTAATAAATAGTAAGGAGAGATATTATCTCTCCTTTTAATGCTTTATTTACTTAAATCTAAAAATTTATTAATATCCATCTCTATTTGTTTTAAAGAGCTTCTCCAGAAATCAAGAGAGTTAATGTCAAATCCCATCATTTTAGCTACGTCTACAATATTATTTTTCCCTGTCTCAGCTAGCAATTTATCATAATCTTTTACAAAATCATTTCCACGCTTTAAATATTCGGAATAGATTCCTTTAGAAAATAGTAATCCAAATGCATAAGGAAAGTTATAAAAACTTCTACTAGCACTATAATAATGAGATTTATTTATCCACATATAAGGATGTAGATAAGAAGAATCTAAACTGTCACCATAAGCTTCTTTTTGTGAATTTATCATTATTTCTTTTAGTTCACTTACAGTTAAAGCAGAATCTTTTCTTCTTTTAAAAACTTCACTTTCAAATAAAAATCTACTATATATATCAACTATAACTTGACCTGCGTTAGATATGGATGACTCTAGAATACTAAGAGCTTCTTTTTCTTTAACTTCTTTTAATGCTGCATTCATAACTATAGTTTCACAAAAAATAGAAGCAGTTTCAGCTATAGGCATAGGATAAGAACTATTTAGTATAGATTCATTAACTAAACAAGAACCATGATATCCGTGTCCCAATTCATGAGCTAAAGTAATCATATTACTAAAACTACCATTGAAATTAGCTAATATTCTACTTTGTTTTATAGCGTGTATATTTGAACAAAAGGCTCCACCTCTCTTACCTTCTCTAGGCTCTGCATCTATCCAATTATTTTCAAATGCATTATCTGCATAGTCTGCAAGTTTATCACTAAAAGTTCTAAAGTTTTTAACTATATAATTTCTTGCTTCGTTGTAAGTAAATTTAATGTTAACATCTCCTATAGGTGCAAAAATATCATAAAAAGGTAACCCATTTTTATGGCCTAATATTTTACTTTTTCTTTTATAGTACTTATGAAAAATAGGTAAACTTTCTTTTATAGCTTGGAACATAGAATCCAAAGTTTCTTTACTCATTCTAGAATTTAAAAGAGTTTCTTCTAAAGGTGAACTATAACCTTTTAGATTACATAAAGTAATAACTTCTCCTTTTATACCATTTAAACATGCACAAGAAGACTCTTCTATTTTTTTATAAGATTCTAACTCTGACTCGTATGCTTTCTTTCTTATATTTGGATTTTTATCATATGCCATGTTTCTTATAATAGGAAGAGGAAGTTGCTTATTCTCTCCATTTATATTTATATCAATTAACAAAGTTGAAGTTATCATATCCTGAAGTTTTGCCCATGCTTTAGAGCCTGTATTGGACATTTTTGAAACTATGTCTTCCTCTTCTTCACTTAGAAGGTATCTTGCATTTCTTGATAATTCTTTAAGATAAAATCTATGTTCTTCTAATAATTTAGAAGAAGATATAATACTTTCTAAGTTACCTATACATCCTAACCATTTTTGAAATGATACTGATGGTTTTGTAAGTTCTGTATATTTTACTTGTAATTTTTCTAAGGTTTTTAAAGCTATTTCATTTCTTGCCTCAACAGTAGTAGTTAGATTAGCAAATGTTATTAATTTAGTAAAAACATTATAAAAATCTATTTGAAGAGTTATGTATTCTTCTATTTTTTTCGCAGCATTATCTTCAGATTCAAGGTTATTCTCAGTCCAAAGCTTTATTTCTTTAAGTTTTTTATCACATAATATCAAATCATTATTAAATTCTTTAGAATCAAAAGAATTATACAAATCATCCAAACTCCATCTCATATTCATTAAAAAAACCTCCCAAAGCATTTTATAAATTACATTATATTATATAGTTTACTAAAATTAAAATATTTATAGTAAGCGTTAAACTATTACTTAATTAATGATAGGTATTTTTAATCTGATATATGAACTAAGTGTTATAAAGATGTTAGGAATAATCATTATAAATAGATAACACAATAAAAACTAAAGCATAATATTGACTTTTGTCACGAATTATTACTAAAAAGTTACAAAGGGTAAAGAAATATAAAATAGTATTGACTGTAATCGTGACATGGTGTACTATTAGATTATAACACTAGAACATTAACTAAGAAGAAGGGAGGATGTTATGAATATATCATTTAATGATAATGTACCAATATATATTCAAATAATTAATGGCATAAAAAAGGATATATGTATTGGTAACTTAAAAGGAGGAGACCGGTTGCCATCTGTAAGAGAGTTATCACAAGAATTAAAGGTAAATCAAAATACTATACAGAGAGCTTATCAAGAATTAGAGAGAGAGGGCTACAGCTTCACTCAAAGAGGAATAGGTACATTCATAATTGAAGATGATGAAATATTAAATAATACTAAGATAGATATGGCTACTAAAGAAGTAGAGTACTTTATAACTGCGATGCTAGAGCTAGGATTTAATAAACAACAAATAATAAATATTGTATCCAAAAAATTAGAAGGAGATGATATATTATGGGATCAAATATAGTTGAGATTAAAGGTTTAAGTAAAAACTATATTAGAAAAAAAGCACTAAAAGATGTTAACCTTAATCTTGAAAAAGGTAAAATATTAGGTTTATTAGGACAGAATGGTAGTGGAAAAACTACTCTTATGAAAATAATGGCTGGTTTACTTAGAAAGTCATCAGGAGAAATTCTTATAGATGGACATAGTCCTGGTATATATACTAAATCAGTAGTTTCATATCTTCCAGATAGAAGTTTTCTATATAAATGGATGAAAGTAAAAGATGCAATAGATTTTTATAAAGACTTTTTTGATGATTTTGATGAAAAGAAAATGGATGAACTTTTAGATTTTATGAAGTTACCTAAAGATGCTAAAGTAACGACTTTTTCAAAAGGTATGACTGAGAAAATGAACTTGTCTTTAGCACTTTCAAGAAAAGCTAAATTATATATATTAGATGAACCTATAGGAGGCGTAGACCCTGCAACTAGAGATAAAATATTAGATGCTATCATTAATAACTATACAGAGGATAGTTCCATGATTATAACTACTCATCTTGTAACAGATATTGAAAGAGTATTTGATGAAGTTGCTTTTATTAAAGAAGGAGAAATAATTTTATCAGGTGATGCAGAAGAGTTAAGACAAAGTAAAGGGAAATCTATAAATGACATATTCAAGGAGGTATCTGAGTAATGAGAGACTTTTTAAAATATGATATAAAAGGTAATTATAAATCATTTTCTTTAATATATATAGCTACAATAATATTTAATATATTGATTCTTACTAGGTTAGGAAAATGGCATCCAGGAGCTGTTATCGCATCTACATTTGGATTAGCTGTAATATCTCTAGCTATTATAACTATATTTAATATAAGTTCATACTATAAAGAGTTGTATTCAGATAGATCATATTTGACATTTACATTGCCTATAAAAGGCAGTAGTGTGTTAGCATCCAAACTAATACTATCTATATTTTTGATAGTTCTATCATATATAATAACTCTTGTATTTGGATATTTATTAGTAAGTAGTGATACAATTAATAATATTATGCCTGGAGTAAAAAATATTGTTACATTAAAAATGCTTATTATGCTTTCAATATTTGCAATAATACAAGAACTTCCTTTTTTAATGCAAGTATTCTTTGCAATAACTATAACTAAAGCATCTATTGCAAGAAATAGAAAAATTGGTAAAGGACTAGCATTTATAATATTCTTTGTTATAAACATAGGAGTTAGTTATTTAAATTCACTAATAGTTAAAGCTTTTCCTAAAACTATAGAGTTTGGAGATGCACTTAAATCATTGATTGGAAAGGGTATGGATTCAAATATAATTTTTAAAGTAGCAGAAATTAATATAGCTTCTACTATATTTGGGATAATAGTATTCGTAGTATTATTTGCAGTATCATCATATTTATTAAATGACAAAATAGAGCTATCATAGTATATTATAAAATCTATAACTAATACAAAAGGCGTATTCTTATTAACAGTTTAAGATACGCCTTTTATATTTTGCTATTGTAAAGTATGATAAAAAGACTTGATAATTAATTTAAATATTAACACTATAGGAAAATATTTAAATTCTCTTTATCAAACTGAATCCAAACTTTGCTATTTATAGTCAAAGATAAATTCTCGGTAGTATGTCTCATACAGATTATAGATATATTAATACCTATGTCTACAATAAGTTTATTACAATGGTTCTTTGGAATAATTTCTTTAACATATCCCATAAAAGTATTTTCTTTACCATATATTTTTTTATTTGAAATTTTTACTTTATCAGAAGGTAAACATATGTGAGTGTTATATCCATCTTCTTTGTGTATAATTTTAATTTGTATATCGTTTTCTAAATATGCTATATTATTTTGAATATAACATGAAAATATATTTTCAGCTCCAATAAATTTTGCTACAAGAAGAGATTTTGGATTATAAAAAATTTCTTCAGGAGTACCTACTTGAAGTAATTGTCCTTCAAACATTATACCTATCCTATCTGCGAGATACATTGCTTCATTAAAATCATGAGTTATGTGTATTGTAGTAGTTTTTAAAGTTTTATGGATACTTTTTAACTCCCTCATGAACGATTCTTTAGTATTTGGATCTAGTGCACTCATAGGCTCATCTAAGAGAAGAATTTTAGGATTGATAGCTATTGCTCTAGCAAACGCTATTCTTTGTTGTTCACCACCACTTAAAGTAGAAATGCTTCTTTCTAGTAAATATTTAATATTGAGAATATCACATATTTCATTTAAAAATCTATCTTTATAACTTTTAGAGAATTTTTTTGAGTTTAATCCAAATAATATATTTTCCTTTACAGATAAATGAGGAAATAACATATAATCTTGATATACAAAACCAATATTTCTATCTTCAGGAGGAATATTATTTGCAATAATATTGTTAATATATAAATATCCACTATCAGGAGAATACATACCTGCTATTGTTTCTAATATTATTGTTTTCCCTGTACCAGTAGGACCTAATATTACAAAGTATTCGCCATCCTTAACTTCTAGAGTGATGTTTTTTAATTCAAAAGTTCCAAATTTCTTATTAACATTTTCTAATTTAAGCATATAAAGTATCCCTTCTTATATAAGTTAATAATATTTAGTTTTTTCAAAGGTTCCAAATATAAATAGAGAAATGAAAGAAATAATAATAAGAATTACAGATGAAGTCAATGCTTTATCTACGTCTCCAGAAGATACATTTAAAAATATTGAGGCAGGCAGTGTTTCTGTTTTAAATCTCGTAGTACCTGCAAGCATAAGTACAGTTCCAAATTCCCCTATAGCTTTTGACCATGTAATAACTATACTTGCAAATAAGCTTCTCTTTGCTAATGGTATGGTAACTTTAAAAAAAGTTTTGAAATTACTATATCCTAAAGTTCTAGATACAAACTCTAGTCTTGGATTTATATCTTCTATTGATGCCCTTAATATTCTTATCATGTAAGGAACATTTAAGAAAAAATGTGCTAATATTATACCCTTAATAGTGAAAATAGGATTTAAGTTTATTTTATCTAAGAAATTACTTATGTATCCAATACTAAAAGTAAGTAATAAAGCTAATCCAGATGCAAGAGGAGGTAATGATATTGGAACCTGTAAGATAGAATTAATAAAATTTTTAAAAGGAAAATTATATCTAGCAAGACCATATGATATAGGTATTGAAAATAATAAGCAAATCAATGTTGAAACAGTAGATGTAAAAAAGCTTAGCTTTATTGAAAATAATATTTCTTCTTCCAATATAAGTTCAAAAAGATTTGGAATTCCTTTATATAAAACTGTAGATATAACTAAAAGAATAAAAATTAGAAACACCATCATAAAAAAATATATTATAAAAGAAAAAAATGAATTTCTATAATTACTTTTTGACATTAAATATACACACCTCTATTTATTTACAGGTTTCAAATGAAACTTTTTAAATATATCTTGTCCTTCTTTAGATGAAACAAAATCAACAAATTTTTTAGCTTCTTTTGAATTTATGGAACTAACTAGAGTAGAAATTGAAACAAGCTTAATTAGATTTTGTTCTTCAGGGATACTAACAACTTCTAACTTGTCTGATTGGAGTATATTATCTTCCCATATAATAGAGGCATCACCTTTATTTTCTGAGAGATGAAGTACTAGCTCATTTACAGTTGGAAAAGTAGCTACTACATTTTTCTTTACATTTTCATATATATTAGACTTATTAAGAAGTTTAGCAGTTAACTTCCCAAGTGGAGAGGATTCATCTTCATATATAACTTTCAGTCCTGGCTTAGTTAAGTCTTTTAATTCTTTAATATTAGCGGGATTCCCTTTAGCAACAGCTATAGCGGGTATGTGCTGTACTAAATCTTTTTTGTAGTCAACTAATTTTTTTGAATTTGCCTTTTCATAATCTTCATTTGTGGCAACTAATAAAGCATCTCCTTTTTTAGATATCTCAGCTTGAGATATGATTTGTCCAGAATGACCAAAAGTATAGTTTATTTTTATATTGTGCTTTTTTTCAAATTCCTTTCCTATTTGCTCCATAGGCTTTTTTAGTCCTCCAGCACAGTAGACTAATAGAGAATTTACTTCTGAAGACTTATCTTTTTCCTTAGGTGAATTAGTTTCTTTTATATTATTTTGAGTATTTATACTACTATCTTTTGAATTACAACCTATCATAAGAACAGAAAGTATAAAAACTAAAATAATTAAACTTAATATACTCTTATAATTTTTGAAGACTTTCATAAAATCACTCCTTTTAAATAACTAAAATTTAATAAGCATCGTTATGCTATGGAAAGTATATCGCATTATAAAATCAATGTCAATATAAGAGATATGTTGTAAAGATATATAAACTTAAAACTTATTTCAATTAGTCATATTACGACGAAGAAGAGTATATATATATTTAAATTGATTACTAAGATTAGAGGAGGAAATATGACTATAAATATACTTGATGATGAATTTGAATATTTATGTGAAATTGAAAACTTTAAAAGCTATAAAGTATTGGGAGCTCATATAAGGAAAGAAAATAAAAAGATCGGAGTAAGATTTTCTGTCTGGGCACCTAATGCTAAATCTGTATCTGTTGTAGGTAACTTTAATGATTGGTGTGGAAAGAAACATAGAATGAAGAAATTAAGCAAGAAAAACATATGGAGTTTATTTATTCCAGGATTGAAAGAAGGAGAACTATATAAGTATGAAATTGAAACTAAAGAAGGAAAGAGATTTTTAAAATCAGATCCTAATGGATTTTATCATGAATTAAGACCGAATAATGCATCTATAGTTTTTGATGTATTTGATTATAATTGGACTGATAGTAAGTATCAGAAAATAAAAGAAAAAAGAGATATATACAGTGAACCAATGATTATATATGAAGTACATCTAGGTTCATGGAGAAGAAAAGAAAATGGAGAATTTTTAACATATGTAGAGTTAGCAGATCAACTTTTAGATTATGTAGTAGATATGGGATATACACATATTGAAATTATGCCACTTATAGAACATCCCTTTGATGGTTCTTGGGGATATCAAGGTGTGGGATACTATTCTATAACAAGCAGATATGGTGATCCAAAAGATTTTATGTATTTTATAGATAAATGTCATAGTTTAGGAATAGGAGTAATACTAGACTGGATACCTGCACATTTTTGTAAAGATGAACATGGTCTTGCAATGTTTGATGGTACACCTGTTTATGAATATGAAAATCCTATAAAAGGAGAAAATCATCAGTGGGGAACATTGAATTTTGATTTAGGAAAGGAAGAAGTTGTTAACTTTTTAATTTCAAATGCAATGTTTTATTTTGATATATTTCATATAGATGGACTACGAATAGATGCCGTTTCTAGTATGTTATATCTTAACTTTGGAAAAGAAGATGGAGCTTGGATTCCTAATAAACATGGAGGAAATGAAAATATAGAAGCTATAAGATTTATGAGAAAGTTAAATGAAGTTGTTTTTAGTAAGTATCCCAATGCATTAATGATAGCTGAGGAGTCTACTGCATGGCCACTAGTTAGTAAGCCTACATATCTAGGAGGGTTAGGATATAACTATAAATGGAATATGGGATGGATGAATGATATGTTAAAGTACATGCAAATGGATTCTGTCTATAGAAAGTGGCATCATGAATTAATTACATTTTCATTTATGTATGCTTTTTCAGAAAACTTTATTTTACCTCTATCTCATGATGAAGTAGTTCATTGTAAGAAATCATTATTAGATAAAATGCATGGAGACTATTGGCAAAAGTTTGCTGGATTAAGACTATTGTACGGATATATGATGTGTCATCCAGGAAAGAAGTTATTATTTATGAGTGGTGAATTTGGACAATTTATCGAATGGAATTACAATAGTGAATTAGATTGGTGTTTATTAGAATATGACATGCATAGAAAATTACAATTATATAATAAAGAACTTAATCATATATATAGAAAAGAAAAAGCATTGTGGGAAATAGATCATAGTTCAGATGGATTTGAATGGATAGATCCACATAATTATAGTCAGAGTATTATCACATTTATGAGAAAAGGTAAAAAGAAAGAAGAATATATAATAGTTGTTTGCAATTTTACTCCTACGGTTTATGAAAATTACAGAATAGGAGTTCCGGATTTAGGAGAATACAAAGAAATATTTAATAGTGATTGGGAAAAATATGGAGGATCAGGCTATAGAAATATTGACACATTAATTTCAAATGAAAAAAAATGGCATAGTCAGCCTTATTCATTAGAAATGAAAGTACCTCCACTAGGATGTGTTTATTTGAAGATGATAAAACCTATAGAAAAAGATAAAAAAGATAAATCTTTGAATGAGATAAATTTAAACACAAATAAAAAGTCATTAAAAACTAGGAGGTAGATATATGGAAAAAAGAAAAAAAGAGTGTGTGGCAATGATATTAGCAGGGGGGCAGGGTAGTAGGTTAGGAACTCTAACTAAAAATCTTGCTAAACCTGCAATTCCTTTTGGTGGTAAATATAGAATAATTGATTTTACACTTAGTAATTGTAGTAATTCAGATATTGACACTGTAGGAGTATTAACTCAATATCAGCCACTTATTTTAAATAGCTATATAGGAATAGGTTCACCTTGGAATTTGGATAGACATAAAGGAGGTGTTACACTTTTACCACCTTATGTAGATGTTAAGGGAGGAGAATGGTATAAGGGAACGGCAAATGCCATATATCAAAATATAAATTATATAGATCAATATAATCCAGAATACGTCTTGATATTATCAGGAGATCATGTTTATAAAATGGATTATTCTTTAATGATAGATTACCATAAAGACAAGAATGCAGATGTAACTATTGGAGTTATAGAAGTTTCTTTTGAAGAAGCAAGTAGATTTGGAATTATGAATACGTATATAGATGGAAGAATATACGAATTTGAAGAAAAGCCAGAAAAACCAGAGAGTAATTTAGCTTCCATGGGGATATACATTTTTAACTGGGAGATTCTTAAAAAATATTTAATAGAAGATGAACTTGATGAAACGTCTGATCATGATTTTGGAAAAAACATAATACCTAAGATGGTAAATAATGGTCAGAGAATGTATGCACATAAATTTAATGGATATTGGAAAGATGTAGGAACTATAGAAAGCTTCTGGGAAGCTAATATGGACTTACTTTCTGAAAATACGGATTTAAATTTATATGATCCTAATTGGAAAATATATACTGAAAATGCTAATTATCCTCCTAACTGTATATTAGAAGAAGCTGTGGTGAAAAACTCTTTAATAAATGAAGGATGCATGGTAAGAGGAAATGTTGAAAATTCTATACTTTTTCAAGGGTCATATATCGGCAAAAATACTATAATAAAAGATTCATTGATACTTCCTAATGTAAGAGTAAGTGACAATGTTGTCATAGAAAAAGCTATAGTTGGAGAAGGCAGTATAATTACTGAAGGAAAAAGAATAGGATCAGGCCTTAACACCTATAATCATTTGAAATGCGAGATATCTAAAACAGGTATTACAATTGTTGGAGAAGGCACACTTATATAAATCGCGTTAAGGGGTGAGAAAATGAATGATGTAATAGGAATAATTAATAACACTAAAGAAGAGAAAGATTTAGATAATATAATAAATGGCAGGTCCTTAGCTACTATTCCATTTGGGGGCAGATATAGACTTATTGATTTTACATTATCTAATATGGTCAATTCTGGAATAAATAATGTAGGAATTTTAGTTAAAAAGAATTATACATCACTTATAGGACATATACGATCTCCAAAAGAATGGGATTTAGATAGAAAGAAAGACGGACTTTTTATACTTCCTCCTGACAATGAAAATGTACAACATGGTACGGTAAAAGGTGATTTAGAAATATTAAACTGTAATATGAACTATTTAATTAAAAGTAGACAGAAATACGTATTAATATCAGGAGCTAATATAATATGCAATATAGATTATGCTGAAGCATTAAAGTATCATAGAGAAAATAAAAACGATATAACTGTTATATATAAAAAGTTTGAGAAAGGATCTCTAGATTGTCCTCATTGTACAGAAATAAAAATTGATGAAAATAAAAGAATACTTGATATGAAGTTAAACTCTAAAAAAACAAGCTTTTTAAACATGTCCATAGATATGTACATAATGAAGAAGGAATTATTAATAGAAATTATCAAGGATTGCATTTCAAAAGAGGAATATGATCTACTCGAAGATGGTATTATAAAAAGACTCAAGGATTTAAATGTTTATGGTTATGAATTTATTGGATATGCAGGTAGTATTAGATCTATAAATCACTATTATAAACATAGTATGGATCTTATTAATCCAGAAATATGGAGAGAACTATTTTTTAAATCAGGAACTATATATACAAAAATAAAAGACTTAGCACCTTCAAAGTACGGTAAAGATTCTAGTGTAAAAAATTCTTTGGTATCTAATGGATGTATAATAGATGGAATTGTTGAAAATAGTGTCATATTTAGAGGGGTTAAGATAGAAAAAGGAGCAGTTATTAAGAATAGTGTTATTATGGAGGATTCATCTATAGAGGAAGGTGCAATATTACAGAATGTAATTATAGATAAAGACTCACTTATAACTAGGGATAAGAAGCTCATTGGAAATGAAGACTATCCTGTTGCTATAGATAAAAGAACTATTATTTAGATGTACTTATTGTTAAAAGGGGGAGCGTAAGATGAAAGTACTATTTGTTGCATCTGAAGGAGTGCCTTTTATAAAATCAGGAGGTCTTGGGGATGTTATAGGAGCTTTACCTAAAGCACTTAGAAAACATGATATAGATGTTAGAGTAATAATTCCATTATACAGAGATATTTCAAAAGATTATAAAGATAACATGTCTTTTTTAAAAAGTATAGTTGTAAAACTTGCATGGAGAAACCAATATTGTGGAATATTTCAAACTGAATATGAAGGAGTTAAATTTTATTTTATAGATAATGAGTATTACTTTAAAAGAGATAGGCTTTATGGATATGGAGATGATGCAGAAAGATATGCTTTTTTTAGCAAATCAGTTTTAGATATTTTACCTGAAATTGATTTTAGACCAGATATAATACATTGTCACGATTGGCATGCAGGATTAGTGAGTGTATTTTTAAAAACACACTATAAATACAGTGAATTTCATAAAAATATTTTAACTTTATTTACTATACACAATTTGCATTATCAAGGGATTTTTTCAAAAGAAATACTAAAAAATATCCTAGATTTAGATGATGAGTATTTGACAATAGATACGCTTGAATATTATGGTGACATCAATTGTATGAAAGGTGGAGTAATATTTTCAGATATATTAAATACAGTAAGTAAAAGTTACGCTGAAGAAATAAAATATCCATACTTTGGGGAAGGATTAGATGGGATTTTAAGAAAAAGATTTAATGATTTAAAAGGCATAGTTAACGGGATAGATTATGATATGTATAATCCTAAAACTGATCCTTACATATATAAAAATTATGACTCTAACAACTTAGACTTTAAAAATCAAAATAAGATAAATCTCCAAAGAGAGTTAGAACTTAATGTAAATGGAAGCAAACCTATTGTGGGAATTGTGTCACGACTTGTAAGTGGAAAAGGAATGGATTTGATAGCTCATATTCTAGAAGAGCTACTTTGTTCGACTGATATTCAAATAGTTGTTTTAGGTACAGGAGAAGCTAAATACGAAGATGTGTTTAAATCAATGTCTTATAGATTTCCAGAAAGAGTTTCAGCTAATATAACATTTCATGATCAACTAGCACATAAGATATACGCAGGATCAGATATTCTTCTTATGCCTTCAAGATTCGAACCATGTGGACTAAGTCAACTTATTGCCTTAAGATATGGGACTATACCTGTTGTTAGAGAAACAGGCGGATTAAAAGATACAGTGTACTCATTTAATGAGAATACTATGGAAGGTAATGGCTTTGCATTTAAGAATTACAATGCTCATGATATGCTTTTTACCTTGAAAAGAGCTATAAGTATATACGAAAAAAAGGATATATGGACTAATTTAGTAAAAAGGGCTATGGGTTGTGATTATAGTTGGAATAACTCTGCTAAGGAGTATATAGAACTATATATGTATTTGATTAATAACAGGGGAGGTTGCTTATGTTAAAGGATAAAGAAAAGTTTAAGGAAATGTTCTTAGATAGGATACAAACTATATATGGTGTAACTATTGAGGAAGCATCTGTAACAGATAAATATATGGCACTATCTAGTTTAATAAGAGATTATATATATAGAAACTGGGTTCATACTCATAGGGAATATGATAAAAAAGCAGAAAGACAAGTTTATTATTTTTCTGTAGAATTTCTAAAAGGAAAACCCTTGGGAAATAATCTATTAAATTTAGGTTTAAAAGATGTATGTAAAGAGGCTTTGGATGACTTAGGAATAGATCTAGAATCTATAGAAAATATAGAAAATGATGTGGGACTAGGAAATGGAGGGTTAGGAAGGTTAGGGGCATGTTTTTTAGAGTCTATGGCCTCTTTAGGAATACCTTGCCATGGATGTACTATTAGATATAAGTATGGTTTATTTAAACAAAAAATAATAGATGGATATCAAGTCGAAGTTCTTGATAATTGGCTTAGAAATGGTAACCCTTGGGAAGTTAGAAAGACTGATAAATCAGTAGAAGTAAAGTTTAAAGGAAAAGTAAGAGTAAATAATAAAAATGGAAAAATGGCATTTATACATGAAGACTACGAATCTATTTTAGCAGTTCCAAATGACATGCCGATAATAGGATATCGTAACAACACTGTAAATACACTAAGAACATTCAGTGCAGAGCCTAAAAGAACAGAACTTGATTTTACACTTTTAAGTAGAGAAGAAGTTCAAAAATATATTGAATATAAACATTCCGTAGAGTCAATTTCAGAGATACTGTATCCAGATGATCATAACTATGAAGGAAAGGTACTTAGACTTAAGCAACAATATTTTTTAGTTTCAGCAGGACTTCAAACTATTATTAGAAGATTTAAGAAAAAAGGAGGGATGATGAAAAACTTCCATGAAAAAGTTGCTATACACATAAATGATACTCACCCTACTTTGGCTATACCAGAGTTAATGAGGATTCTCATAGATGAGGAAGATATAGAATGGGATGAAGCTTGGTATATTACTACAAATGCTATATCTTATACAAATCATACAATATTGCCTGAAGCACTAGAAAAATGGAATGTTGATATGTTTAAAGGTTTACTACCACGTATATATATGATAGTACATGAAATAAACGAAAGGTTTTGCAAAGAATTGTGGAATAGATATCCAGAAGATTGGGATAGGATAAGAAATATGGCAATCATAAATAATAATTATATAAATATGGCACATCTTGCAGTAGTAGGTAGCTATAGTGTTAATGGAGTTGCAAAAGTTCATACAGATATACTTAAAAATCAAGTCATGAAAAATTTCTATGATTTTTCACCATATAAGTTTAATAATAAAACTAATGGAATAACACATAGAACTTGGCTACTTAAGGCTAATCCAAAATTATCTAACTTAATCACAGATGCTATTGGGGATAAGTGGATAAAAGAACCTTCTTCTCTTATAAAACTTACAAGTTATTCACAGGATTCTTCCTTTAAAGAAAACTTATTTAAAGTAAAAAAACATAACAAACAGATATTAGCAGATTTAATCAAGAGAGAATATAACATAAATATAGATTTAGATTCAATTGTTGATGTACAGGTAAAAAGAATACATGAATATAAAAGACAAATTTTAAATGTATTTAATATCTTGAATATGTATTATACGCTTAAAGATAATCCAGATTTAGATATACCATCTAGAACATTTATATTTGGAGGAAAAGCAGCACCGGGATACTATATGGCAAAGGAAATAATAAAGCTTATAAATAGCGTTTCATATGTCATAAACAAAGATAAAATCATAAAAGATAAATTAAAAGTTATATTTTTAGAAAATTATAGAGTATCTTTAGCAGAGAGAGTCTTTCCAGCATCTGATGTTAGTGAACAAATATCCACGGCAAGTAAAGAAGCATCAGGTACAGGAAATATGAAATTTATGATAAATGGCTCTATAACTATGGGAACATTAGATGGTGCTAATATTGAAATAAGAGATGCTGTAGGAGATGATAATTTTTTCAACTTTGGATTAACTGTTGATGAGGTATTAAGTTATTATAGAAATGGTGGATATAACTCTTGGGATGTGTATAATAGCGACTACAGGGTTAAAAGAATACTAGATAGTTTGATAGATGGAACATTATTTGGGGAAAAGGATAAGTTTAGAATGATATATGAGTCTTTATTAAATAATAATGATCAGTACTTTGTTTTAAAAGATTTTGATGATTATGTAAAGACTCAAGTAAAACTTCAAGAAAGATATAAGAATAAATATAAATGGCTTGAAATGTGTACTGAGAATATAGCTAATGCAGGAAAATTTTCAAGTGACAGAACGGTCAAAGAATATGCAAAACATATATGGAAAGTAAAGGAAGTTCAAGTAGAAAAATAGATTAGTGAGGGGAATATACTATAATGAACTGGATTTTTCATGACTCTCATAACTTGTATTATAGAAATCCTTTTGGTGCTTTAGAATGTGATAGTATAGTTACTTTGAGAATTAAAATAACATGTAGCGATAATATAGAAGAAGTAAAAGTTAGACTTTGTAATGAAAATGTAGAAGGTAAAAGCAATGAAGAAGTACATATGAATTTAATTCATGATGAAGATAATATAAAAATATTTGAGATAAAAGTTAAAATGATAAATAAAATACACTTACTATGGTACTATTTTATAGTAAAAATAAATGGAAAGATATATTATTATGGAAACAATATACAAGGACTTGGAGGAGTAGGTCATATATATGATCATACTCCTTTATCGTATCAGATAACGGTCCACAAGAAAAATAATAATACTCCTAATTGGTTTAAACATTCTATTATATATCAAATATTTGTAGATAGGTTTTATAACGGAAATGAAAAAGATATTGTATTAAAACCTAAAAGAGACATGATTATAAGAAGTAATTGGAGTGATACTCCTTCATATATAAAAGATGATAAGGGAAGGGTTATTTACTTTGACTATTTTGGAGGTAATCTTTTAGGTATAATAAAGAAACTTTCATATCTAAAAGAACTTGGAATAAATTTGATTTATTTAAATCCAATATTTGAAGCTGCAAGTAATCATAAGTATGACACTGGTGACTATAAAAAAATAGACTCAATGTTTGGTGATGAAGACATATTTAGAAAGTTATGTGATGAAGCTAAAAAATTAGGAATGAGTATAATATTAGATGGAGTGTTTAGTCATACTGGTAGTGATAGTATATATTTTAATAAAGAAAAAAAATATGATACTATAGGTGCTTATCAATCTAAGGATTCAAAATATTATAGTTGGTATAAATTCAAAGAATATCCTTATAACTATGAATGTTGGTGGGGAGTAGAAACTTTACCAAATGTAAATGAACTAGATGAGTCTTTCCAAGACTTTATAATTAATAGTAAAGATAGTATTTTGAAAAAGTGGATGAGTATAGGAATACATGGATGGAGATTAGATGTAGCAGATGAACTTCCAAAGGAATTTATACAAAATTTTAAAAAAGAAATGAAGAATATAAAGGATGACTCTATTCTTATCGGCGAAGTGTGGGAAGATGCGTCAAATAAGATAAGCTATGGAGAATTAAGAGAATATCTTTTAGGATATGAATTAGATTCTGTAATGAATTATCCATTTAGAAAAATAATTTTAGATTTTATGTTAGGAGAAATAAATGCATTAGATGTTCATAAAAATTTCATGAAGCTATATGAAAGTTACCCACTTCATCACTTTTATTCAATGATGAATCTTATAGGGAGTCATGACGTACCTCGTATACTTACTTTATTAGGAGATAGCCCAGAGGAACATAGCTTATCAGAAAAAGAAAAAAGAGAAATTAGGCTTAGTGATGATAAAAAAAGATTAGCTCTATCTAGATTAAAACTACTAACTATAATTCAAATGACATTTCCTGGAGTGCCATCTATTTACTATGGAGATGAAGTTGGTGTAGAAGGATATTCTGATCCACTGAATAGAAGAACCTATCCATGGGAACATGAAAATAAAGAAATACTTAAGTGGTATAAAAAGCTTGCACATATAAGAAATAAATATTCGATTATGAGAACTGGAAGGTGGATATCAATATATCCAGAAGAGAATGTATATGGATATATAAGAATGATAGAAAATTCAAAAGATGTTTTTGGAGAAGATAGTCAAGATAATTTAGCAGTTATACTTATTAATAGAAGTGAAAATAGTGATATAGATTTAACAATAAATGTGAATGAGTTGGTAGGATGGAATGTTGAAAAACTTCATGATTTAATAGAAGAAGAAACTGTAGACTTAAAAGATGGAACTTTACATTTAAAATTAAACAAGTTGCAAGGAGTTATATTGATGAAGAATGTATAATAAAAAATAGAAAATTAGTTTATAGATATCTTTATATAAATTAGGTTTAAAAAACAATTTATGATTTGAAATAGAAAGCATAAATTTAATGTTACAATAAATATTTATTTAAATATTTATTTAGATATAAATAGGAGCTTTGTAAGTCTACTTTGAGATAAAAAAATAACTATGATGAAAAAGTTTCTTGATAGATATTATGTAGATATATTAATGATTGAAAGGACTTATCTTTAAAATATTGTCAGTTAAATTTTGAAGATACGTCTTATTTTTTTACTAGTTTGTCATTTGGAGAAATTTAACTTATCTGAAAGTAGAATTAGCTATATGAGAGAACAATCTGTGATCTATTGAAAAATTGTAGACTTATCTGTATCATTATTTATGAGACAGATAATGGATATAAAAGCAATAAATGTGTTTGTTATCCTTGATTTTAGTATAGAGGAATTTATCATCTAGGGGGAGGACTTTTTATGCTTAGAGTAGCTGTATGTGAGGATGAGTTAATTCATAGAACTATTTTAGAGGAGTATTTACACACCATTTTTGAAGAGTTCACTAATCAGTATGAAATTTTAGGATTTAGTTCAGGAGAACAATTACTTGAAAATTATCTAGAAGGCTTAGATATTCTTCTATTAGATATTCAGATGAACAAGCTTACAGGTATGGATGTTGCAAGAAAAGTTAGAGAATTTGATAATAAAGTAGAAATAATATTTATAACATCATTAATAGATTATGTTCAAGAAGGCTATGAGGTCAGAGCTTATAGATACCTATTAAAACCAATTAAGTATGAAGATTTAAAAAAGCATATAGTGTCTTGTATAGATAAACTAATTAAAAGCAATGAAAATTTTATGATTATCCAAGGTAAAAGTGAAGTACATAAGGTTTCAATAGATACTATTACATATATAGAAGTAATAAAAAAAGATATGATTATTCATACTACTGAACAAAGTTACAATACAAAGATGAGTCTATACAAAATGGAAAAAGAATTGGCACCATATGATTTTTTTAGATGTCATAAAAGCTACTTAGTTAATATGAAACAAATACAATGCTTAAAACAGAATGTAGCTATAGTCAATGATGAAGAAATACCTGTTAGTAGATATAGAATCAAAAATTTGAAGATTAAGCTGGCATATGTATTAGGTGATATATTATGCTGAGTAGTTTATTTTGGAAAATATTAAATATAGTAACAACAACAATAGAATGGTATGTTTTTAGATTCATATTAGGTAAAGTTAGTAGCTTAAAGGAAGACAAGTTAACTTTAAATATATCCTTTACTATGCTTATTTTAGTGACAACAACGCTTAATTTTATGAATGTATCACCTAATATTAAGTTATCGACAGGAGTGGTTATAGGATTTATATTTTATATATTTAATTATGAAGTTAGTATATTAAAAAGTATAGTTGTTTGTTTGATATATTGGATGTTGCTTTTAAGCTTTGATTCTATAAGTGCTGGTATCGTATTAACAATAAATTCCATATCTAATGTAAATAAGATATTAAATAATAATATATTTAGATTAGAGCTTATTATAATATCTAAGTTACTTTTACTATCTTTAATTCCAATATTCAAGATATTTAGACTACAGGTAGATATTAAAAAAAGAGATTTTATATATGTATGTATTCCTATTATTGCTAATATACTAAGTATTATTGTAATTTTTGGATATGCATTTGAAGAAGGTAGAAATAGTTTTATTGAAAATATAGTAATATTTATTGTGTCATCATTATTATTGTTATCTAATATATCTTTAATAATAGTTATACATAATATTATAAGGGATAGTAAATTGAGACTTGAAAATAGTATGATTAAAGAAAAAATAGATATGCAATATAATTATTATTTAAAATTACAAGATAACCAGATGAGAATTAGAAAACTATATCATGATATGAAAAATCATATGATATGTATAGAGAATATATATGGAAACAGTGATGTTACTAAGAACTATATAGATAGTATTAATTTGGAGATTAATAGCTGTGAACCTGTTTTTGAAACAGGCAATATGATTTTAGATATTATATTAAGTGAAAAGAAATCAATTTGTGATAAAAATAATATAGAATTTTTTGCAGATATTAATTTTTTAAAGTGTAACTTTATAGATATGATAGATGTATGTAGTATATTTTCTAATATATTAGATAATGCAATAGAGGCATGTAATAAGATAGATGATGAAAATATAGGCAAATATATTAGAATTAGAGGAACTATTGTTAAGGAATTTTTTATATTGAAAGTTGAAAATTCTAAAGCTAATAAAATTATCACGAAAAATAATAAAGTTATAACTGATAAAAAAGATTCTTTTTTACATGGAATCGGTATTAATAGTATAAAAAATTCAATTGAAAAATATAATGGTGAAGTAGTAGCTGATTATTCTGAAGATAAATTTATAATGAATATATATATACCCTTGCAATAAAAAGTTGCTAGTTGGGTTCATAAAACTACCAGTTGGGTTGAATTTATTGAAAAAAGAAATATAGGATGTTATTTTGTAAGTATATAGTATTTGAAGAAGATGGAAATGTTTAAATCGTATGCTGACAAACTAATATCCTTTTTAATTTGCAATGGTGAAGCTAGTAATGAAGACTATGGAATCTATCTATATGAATTTGAAACATTGATAGATTTTATAGTAAATACATTAGTTAAATTAATAATAAGATTGATATTTAATAAATTTAGCTAAATATTATTATTCTTAATCTGTTATTATTCTGCAGGACAGTTTTCAGGAGAATATGATGCAAATAACTATAGAAACTGTTTATTAGCATTTATATTTTTTAACAATTTAAGTTATATAATTTTTAATGATATAGTATAGGAATGATATTTAGGCTTTTATAATATAACAAAAGGAGTGTAAAATGATGGATATTAATAGTCTAAGAGAAGAAATGAATGCAATAGAAAAAGAAAAAACTTTATACATAATCTTAGATGACTTTGTATCATTTTATAATTTTAAAAATTACGAAATAAGTATAGCAAGTCAGTCATTAACAATTTTAGATGATAATAAATTTTCAAAAGGATATATTAGGCTTTGTAGGTTTACCAAGTATGAGGTTAAAGAAAATGCAATATTTTTATATTTGTAATAAGCTTAAATAAAAGAATCAGTTGTTTCGCACTTTTTATTTATTTTCTTGCTGTTCTTATCCCATTATCATATGAAATCTTCGTAATAATTATAAAAAACACAATACTTTTCTATATATGTAATTAAACATGAAAATAATAAGTAAACATTAAAGAACAAAGGTGCAAGATATACCGTTGGAAATTATACATAGATGATTTAAAGAGCACCTATCATTATAGATATACAGATGAAACTATTATAATAAAAAAGCATAATAACTAAAAATTTTAGATAAAAAAGATTTTCTGTTAATTTTTAAAATAAAATTATTGACTACTCTAAGACAAGAGAAAGTAATTTCTCTATTTATTAAATAAAAAACAAGAATATGATAAAGATAAACTAAAGAAAAGAGACATGTGAACGTATCGTTGTAAAAAAATCCAAAGATACGTTCCTAATTGTATCAAAACAAACTAATATTTATGAAAAATAAATGTAAGTAATCAAATTATAGCAAGATAATGAAATAATAAATTTATTATATTATCTAATAACAACACCAATTAATTTAGCAAAATACATTGCCTGTGCAGGTGATACAATTACTCCACATAGATCTTCTATTCTTACACCTATTCCTTCTATTTCACAACTCGTTAGATCTAGTCCTTTTAATTTTGTTCCTGACATTTGAGCCTGTTGTAAATTGGAATGAGAGAAATCTACCTTAGAAAGATTAGAAGTTTGAAGATCACAGTTTTGAAGTAAGCAATTCTGAAAACTTACTTGTTTGCAGTCTACGAATCTAAAAAAGCTGTACCTACAATTACAATCTTTAAATACTATGTTTCTCAAAGTTGCATTGCCTAGATTAGTACCCATTAGCTTACAGTTGATCATTTCTACTCTATGTATAATAGATCCTCTAAGATCAACGTTGGATAAATCACAATTTTCAAATCTTGTATCTGTTAGTTCACAATGCTCAAAAGAGACTTCTTCAAAATTGACATTTTTAAAGACTACTTGATTAAAAGACACATGTTTTGCTGTATGGTTTTCGATATTACAGTCACAGATAATTACTGATGAAAAGAAACTCTCATCTTTTATTTCTTGATCAGAAAGAAAAGTCTTTTCCAATTTATCCGGTATTTTAGGAGAGCTGATTTTATATATGTTATTATCATTCATCCTGATGCCACCTCAATATAAATATTTTTAAGAGTTTATATAAATACATAACTTATTATTTTTTTATGCTTTTTATCTCTACTTAATATACTAATTAATTTATAGGAAAAAGCAAATGGGCTTTACTAATTTATTAATGTAAATTAACACAAATAAGAATACAATTTAGTTATAGCAAAAAATAACTCTATTAACTGATCAAATATTAAAAAAATAATACTCAATATTTAATTTAATTCATTATGATAGTTAATTTTTTATATTGAAATTATAGGCTTTGAACTATTAAACTTTTAAGAAAAAAGTATTGGAATAGTATTTTTATAATATATGTTTTTTATTATGAAATAAGGGTCACACTATACAATATCAATCTAGTAAAGGAGATGTATATAGTGAAAAAAGCTATATTTTTAGATAGAGATGGAGTTATAAATGATAATAAAAAACATGTAAACAAGCCAGATGATTTAGTTATTTATAAAGAAGCGAAAAGAGGATTAAAAAAACTTTATGATAGTGGATATAGTCTATTCATAGTTACGAATCAAGGTGGTGTAGAACTAGGCCATATAACAGATAATGATTTAAATAAAATTCATAAGAAACTAATAGAGGATCTAAAAGATTTTTGTAAGATAAAAGAGATTAAATATTGTCCATATTTTAATAAGGATGCAAGTTGTAGAAAGCCTAATCCTGGAATGTTAATAGAACTTAAGGACAAATACAATATAGATATGTCTGAAAGCTGGATGATAGGAGATATGGAAACAGATATACAAGCTGGAAAAGAAGTTAAATGTAAGACTGCAAAAATAGGAAAAGTAAGTGATTTAGCTGATATAAATGGGGACAATTTAGAAGAAGTTGCAGATAAAATTCTTGAATTAGATGCAAATAAGGCTTAGGATATAGATTTTTATCCTAAGTTTTATTTTTATAAAATATAAACAATTTTCTATAATAAAAGAAATAAAGTTCGATAATATATGTACAAAATATTGAAAATATAATAGTAAAATTCGTAAAAAGTATTGACCTATTGATCTAATTTTAGTAATATTAAATCGTAGGTTAAATACGAACATTTTAGGAAAATCATAAAAAAACGTTCTGGTTTT
Organism: Gottschalkia purinilytica; assembly: GCF_001190785.1. NCBI lineage: Bacteria > Bacillati > Bacillota > Tissierellia > Tissierellales > Gottschalkiaceae > Gottschalkia > Gottschalkia purinilytica. The sequence continues at coordinate 106,490 of NZ_LGSS01000011.1, forward strand.
GAATGTTATAGTTTTTATATAGATACTTGAAAGTATATTTAATATAATGCTAGGGGGTAGTGACATGGTAAAGTATGATGTGATAATAATAGGAGCTGGTCCTTCAGGAATCTTTACAGCTTACGAATTAATTAAAAATAATAAAGACTTGAAGGTATTAATGATAGAAAAAGGAAGAAGTATAGAGAAAAGAATTTGTCCTAAAAGAGAACTTTACAAATGCGTTGGTTGCAAACCTTGTTCTATTACAACTGGATTTGCAGGAGCTGGCGCTTACTCCGATGGAAAACTATCACTTTCTCCAGATGTAGGAGGAACTTTACCAGATATTTTAGGATATGAAAAGTCTAAAGAACTTATAAAAGAAGCTGACCAAGTTTATCTAGAATTTGGAGCAGATACAAAAATTCATGGAGTAGATAACCCTGAAAAAATTGCGGAAATTAGAAAAAAGGCTATAGAAAGTAGTTTAAAACTTATAGAGTGTCCTGTACGTCATTTAGGTACAGAAGAAGGATATAGAATCTACTCTGATCTTCAACGTCACCTTATTGATTCAGGAGTAGAGATAATATTTAACACAATGGTAGAAAAGTTAGTTATAGAAGACAACATGATAAAGGGTGTAGTAATTACTAAAGATAAAGAAGAAAAGATATATTATTCTGAAAAAGTTGTTGCTGCAGTGGGTAGAGAAGGTTCTGCTTGGCTAAGAGATATATGTAAGGAAAATAATATAGGTACACAAGTAGGAGCAGTAGATATAGGTGTAAGAGTAGAGGTAAGAGATGAAGTAATGAAAGAGTTAAACGAGGCAATGTATGAGAGTAAATTAATATATTATACACCTACTTTTGATGATAAAGTTAGAGTATTCTGTTCAAATCCATCAGGAGTAGTAGCTACAGAATATTATGATGATAATTTAGCTGTAGTAAATGGACATGCATATAAATCACAAGAGCTAAAGACTAATAATACTAACTTTGCATTACTAGTTTCTAAACAATTTACAGAACCATTCGATTCACCTATTGACTATGGAAAACATATAGCTAAGCTAGGAAACATGCTTTCAGGCGGAAAAATACTTGTTCAAAGATATGGTGATTTTAAAAGAGGTAGAAGAACTACAGAAGAAAGACTTTTCAGAAATAATATAATAGCTACTTTAGAAGATGCTGTTCCAGGAGATTTATCATTAGTTTTACCATATAGAATAATGAAGGACTTAGAAGAAATGATAGAAGCGCTAGATAAAATAGTGCCAGGGATGGCAAGTGAAGAAACACTATTATATGGAGTAGAAGTTAAATTTTATTCAAATAAGGTCGTTGTAGATGATAAATTCGAAACTAATATAAAAGGATTATATGCTATAGGGGACGGGGCTGGTATTACAAGAGGACTACAGCAAGCATCTGCAAATGGTATACAAGTAGCAAGAAACATACTCAGATAATATTTTGTAAATTACAAGTTAAAGATAATATATAAAGTAGGGAATTCATTTTTTATGGATTTCCTATTTTTTATATTGCAGAAATGAGACAAGATTCATATTTGAGTCAAGGTTCATAAATTGTATATATACATATAACTATATTATCTGAAACTTTGTAATTATTAAAATATAGGAGGATATAAAATGTTTTACTCTGAATATGATATGTTTTATAGGATTCCATGTATGCCTTCATACGGGTATATGGGATATGGGAGTAAGGTTACTTATAAGAAATTAGAATATGCACTTTCATTGGTTAAAAAAGCTGTAGAAGGGGAGAAGGAAGACGAACTTTTCTATGATTACTTAATATCTGTAGCTCCGACTAAAGAAGAAAAAGATATGATAAAGTCTATAAGAAATGATGAAAGAAAACACTTTAAAATGTTTAGAAAAATATATAAAGACTTTACAGGGAAAGATATAAAACTATCAGATAAAGTAACATTTAAAAAGCCTAAATCATATATAAAAGGAATAAAAAAAGCTTTATTTGGCGAGTTATCAGCAGTAGAAAAATATAGAGATATAAGAGCGGGACTTTCATATAGATACTATAGAGACATGGTTTTTGAAATAATTACTGATGAGTTTAAACATTCTGGTAAATATAACTATATCTTAAATATAAATTGTTGTAATATGAATATGAACTATAATGATAAAGTTGAAATAGATAGTATTTCTAATGGATGGATATTATATTAAGTAACTATATACTTAATAAACCTTTATTATGAATAATAAAAAGTCACTATTAATAACTAACTATTCAATAGTGACTTTTTGTATTACTTGCTATAGAGTTCTATAATTTTCAATATTACTTCAACAGACTTTTCCATTGACTCTACGGGTATGTATTCATATTTACCATGAAAATTATGACCACCTGTAAACAAATTTGGTGTCGGGAGTCCCATATAAGACAATCTAGAACCATCAGTGCCGCCTCGAATTGGTGTTAATTTAGGCTCTATTCCTAGTTCTATCATAGCTTTTTTTGCAGTTTCTACTATGTGAATAACTGGTTCTATTTTTTCTTTCATATTATAGTATTGATCTTTTAGGTCTAATTTAATTAGATTACTTCTATACTTTAAATTTAAATATTTAACAGCATTAGACAGTATCTTCTTTTTATTTTCAAATTTATTTTTATCATGATCTCTTATTATATATCTGACAGTAGTTTCTTCCACGGATCCATTTATACCTATTAAATGAAAAAAGCCTTCATATCCTTCTGTATATTGAGGTTTTTCATTTTCAGGTAACATAGAGTTTAATTCCATAGCTATTTCCATAGAATTAATCATCTTATTTTTTGAAGAACCAGGATGAACATTTCTGCCAGATATGATAATTTTAGCACTTGCTGCATTAAAATTTTCGTATTCAAGTTCTCCTATAGGACCACCATCTAGAGTATAAGCGAAGTCAGCACCAAATTTTTCGACATCAAATCTGTCAGCACCTCTACCTATTTCTTCATCTGGTGTAAATCCTACTTTTATAGTACCATGCTTTATGCTAGGGTTATTTACGATATATTCTATAGCAGTCATTATCTCAGCTACCCCAGCTTTATCATCAGCTCCTAACAGAGTTGTTCCATCTGTTGTAATTATAGTTTTACCTTTATATTCTTTAAGCTCAGGAAAATCCTTAGGAGATAAAACTATGTTATTCTCTTTGTTTAGAATGATATCTTTACCATCATAATTTTTTACTATTTGAGGATTCACATTAGCACCAGACATGTCAGGACTAGTATCCATATGAGCTATAAATCCTATAGCAGGAACATCCTTATCTATATTAGATGGGATAGTAGCCATTACATATCCATTTTCATCTACAGATGCATCGCTAATCCCCATTTCTTTAAGTTCACTTACTAATATTTTTGCTAAATTAAGTTGCTTCTTTGTACTAGGACATGTTTCAGAGCTTTCATCAGACATAGTGTCAATTTTTACATATCTTAAAAATTTCTCAATTACTTTTTCCATAAAATCTTCCTTTCTATGATTTTTTACCTATGTATAATAATCAGACATTTACTTATATTATACTCTCTTTATACAACATATATAGGATATTAAAAAATTAAATTATTACAATTTATTAAATATTAAATAAGCAATCATTGGTATTTAAGGCTTAATAAATTCTTGGATAAATTTGGAATTCAAGATGGGAAAGAAAAGTTACGATGATAAAGAATATATAGCAAAACTAAAAGTTAATATATCTGATTACGATTATAAAATAAACATTTGAAATATTTACAAAATTTACTACATACAATACAGTATATGTTATAATTAAAATATAAGAACATTTGTTCTAAAAATATACTAAATATACAAAAAATAGGACTAAAGACCTAAAAACAAAAAGATAATACTTTTAATTGAAATTTATGTAAGAAAGTGATACTATATACCGTGGATTGGAACATACTGAATGATAAATTTGTTTAAATATGTCATACGACAATATAAAATAGAAAATTATAAATGTTTTTAAATAAGGAAGGAAACATATTATGAAGAAAGGTGATGTAAAAGAAATGAAAGGGATAATAAGAACTAAACAAGAAGAATTAAACTGTCTTTTATCAGGAGAAAATGTAGATAAAAACGAAGCATTGAAATTAAGTATCGAACTGGACGAATTGATATATAGATATTATTGTTTAATAGGTGAATAAAAGAGCATGTTTGCTAAAATGCAAACATACTTTTTTTATCCTAAAGTTACATCTAAAAACATCATTAATACAAATCCTATCAATATACCATATGTAGCTTGTCTTTCATACCCATTCTTATGCGTTTCAGGTATTATTTCATTACTAATAACAAATAACATGGCACCAGCGGCAAATGATAACGCGAAAGGTAATATAGGTCTTGCAATTTGAACTAGAACTACTCCAATGATCCCACCAATAGGTTCTACTAATCCAGTGGCAAGAGCTATTAAAAAAGCTTGTTTTGTAGAAAATTTTTCTCTTAATAATGCTAATGCTACTGCCAATCCCTCAGGCATATTTTGTAGACCTATACCTATAGCTAAAGTAATACCATTTGCGATATTTCCATCTCCAAATCCTACCCCTACAGCTAAACCTTCAGGGAAATTATGTATAGTTATAGCTATTATAAACAACCATAACTTAGCTAATGATTCGGTATTTTCCCTTTCAGGACTATTCAAAAAGTGTGTATGAGGAGAGTATTTATCAGTAAAGTCTAAAAATAAACCTCCTACTAATATTCCTAAAGCAGCAAAACCTGCTCCTTTAAATCCCCCTCCTCCGTACTCAATTGAAGGGATTACTAATGAAAATGAAGTAGCAGCTAGCATTACTCCAGCAGCAAAACCTAACAATACATCTAACATTTTACTAGATATATTTCTAGTGAAAAATATAGGTAATGCTCCTAATCCTGTAAATAGTCCAGCTATTACACTGGCCAAAATTCCTATAAAAATTATGTTATCAGAGCTGATAATATTAGTCATGTCTCACCTCTCAAAAGTTAATTAAGTTGAAATTACATTCTATCAGAAAAAGTAGAAATGATAAATACTACTATATATATGTATATCTCATTTATATGTTATTAAACATTTAAATAAACATATTTTCAAACATTAAAAACTTTATTATTTTTTATAGTCTATATTCATACCTTAATTAATATAAGTAAATAAAATATGTCTAATATTTTATACAACTATTGTATAAAAGATACATAAAATGTTTATAATCTAGCAAATGTAATGTATGAAAGAGGGAGGAAGACTATGAAAGGTAATAGTAATAGTATGCCTATTAAAAATATATATCAAAAATATCTGGAAAAATATAGAACTAGCAAAGAGTTCAGAATTATAATAATTACATGTGCATCTGTATTCATATTTGGCTTTTTACTTGGATATATCTTTACAGAGGCAGAAAAAACAGAAATGATTGAAGCTATACAAAAAGAGCAAGAAAATATAGGACAAACAAAGAATATACCTAATATTGCAGATGAAGTAATTCCATCAATAGTTTTGGTGAGAAATAGAGTTAAAATTAAAGATGGAGAAAATGTAGAGATGAAAGACAAAGGGATAGGATCTGGAATTATATATAAAGATGATGGATACATAATAACTAATCAGCATGTTGTAAATAAAGCTTCAGAAGTAATAGTTACTCTTAGTGATGGTTCAGAATATAAGGGTGAGATTGTAGGTGAAGATAAAAGAAGTGATTTAGCTGTAATTAAAATTCCAGGGAGTGCTTTTAGAGATGTTAAGATAGGAGACTCCGATAGATTAAAAGTTGGAGAGCGTGTAATAGCTATAGGAAATCCTGTAGGAGAAGTATTTAATAGTACTGTCACAGATGGAATAATAAGTGGACTTAATAGAACTATTATGATGAATAATAGAAGAATGACTCTCATACAAACTAGCGCCGCTATAAATCCAGGTAATAGTGGTGGAGCTTTAGTAAATGAAAAAGGAGAGGTCATAGGAATAAATAGTGCAAAACTTACAGGTGAAGAGATAGAAGGGATGGGATTTGCAATACCTATAAATGATGCATTACCAATTATAGATGAATTAATAGAATACGGATATATAAAAAGACCTTGGTTGGGTCTTGGACTAGGAGAGACAACGGATGAATTAGTTGAGAGATACAAGATACCGAAAGGAATATACATAGGAAAGATAGATGAGATTGGTCCTGGAAGTAAAAGTGGTCTTATAGAAGGTGATATTATATTAGAAATAGATAATAAAAGAGTGGAAAGTTTAAGTGTAATGTCTTCAGTTATTGACAAATACAATCCAGGTGATGAAATAAAAATAAAGGTTTTTAGAAGAGGAAATTATAAATATATAAACTTAGTATTAGAAGAAGCTCCACCTAATAGATAAAAAATAAGAAAATTGAAAAAAACTAAAAATTTTGATACTCTATATTAGAATTCCAAAATTGAGGAGTTGGTATCTTGAAAGATATAGAGTTAGCTAAAGATACTCTTGAAAAAGAAAATTTATCTCTTGTAATTGTAAAAGATGGTAAAATACTATTTAGAAGTGCTGATAAAGGGATAAAGCCAATATATAATGCAGTACTACAATCTGAAAAAAACTTTAAAGGTTCAAGTATTGCAGATAAAGTTACTGGAAAGGCTGCTGCACTATTATGTAAATGTTTAGATATAAAAAGATTATTTACAGAGATTATATCTGAAGGGGCAATAAATGTATTAGAAAACAGTCATATTATCTTCACTTATGATAAAGCTATTCCATATATCAAAAATAGGGATATGACAGATGTTTGTCCTATAGAAAAAATAGCACAATATATAGATGAACCTGAAGTATTAATTAGCAAAATATCAGAATTTCTTGAAAATATAAGAAAAAGTAGCTAGAAAGAAAATAAACCATGAGAACTTTGATATAAAAAGCTTTCATGGTTAATCTTTTTTAGAAAAAATTATAATTGTATATTATTTATATGATAGACAAGCTATAGAACTAAATCTTATAATCTAAAATTAAATATTTAATAAAAAGGTGGAATAATATGAATAATAAATTTACTACAAAAGACTTAGTATTAACAGGAATATTATTAGGATTAGGACTGATTATTCCTATGGTATTTCATTTGTTCGGAGGTACAGGACCAATATTTTTACCTATGCATATATCAGTACTAATAGGAGGTTTTTTACTACCACCATATTTTGCATTAGTTTTAGGAATAGCAACTCCACTATTAAGTAGTGTAGTTACAGGTATGCCACCTATATTTCCAATAGGTATAATAATGATGGCTGAGTTAGGTTCCTATGGATTAATAACCTCACTTATTTCAAAAAAGTTTGAAACTTTAGTTATACCTTCACTAGTAACAGCACAAGTAGTAGGTAGAATAGTTGCAGGAATTACAGTATTTATTTTATCTACATTTTTTGGAGTTAAAATGAATCCTATAATATTTGTAAAGGGATCAATAATTACTGGAATACCAGGAATATTAATACAACTAATATTAATACCAACACTAATATATACTATTAAAATAACTAAGAAAGTAAAAGCATAGGTTATTTAAGCTTACTTTAAAATAAGACTATTAAAATAGGTATATTACATAGCAGGTATTTAATAAGTTCTTTGAAGTATAAGGTTATGGTAATATTACAGTTATATCTTTTCCTTTTTACTTAATACCCATAGTAATATAAATCCTGCTACTATGAAAACTACAGAAAGGATAATCTCATATATTAAAGACATATAAATCACCTCTTTTTTTAATTAATTAATATATTAAGTATAGTATCTGCAAAATATAACAAAATATATATAAGAAAAGATATATAGAGGTGAATTATTAATGAAAGATTTTATTGAAATAGTTATACAAACTTTTTTAGCTTTTTTTGCAATACTATATATAACTAGGCTATTAGGGAGACAGCAAATTTCTCAATTTACATTTTATGAGTATATCAATGGTATAACATTTGGTTCTATAGCAGCTACACTTGCTACAGACTTAGATAATAGAACATGGCAACATTTTGTTGGACTCTTATTATTTGGAGCTCTGACATATTCAGTTTCTAAAGCTACTCTTAAAAGTAGAACCCTAGAAAAAGTTTTGGATGGAGAACCTATTTTAGTAATTCAAGATGGACAGATACTGGAGAAAAATTTGAGCAGAACAAGATATAACATGGATGATCTTCGGCTTTTATTAAGACAATCAAACTGCTTTTCCCCTGAAGATGTAGAGGTAGGAATATTAGAGGTAAATGGACTATTAAGTATAATTAAAAAGGCAGAAAAGAGAAATGTTACTTTAGGAGATTTAAACTTAGACCTTAAACCTGAAACTTTACCTACTGAAATAGTTTTAGATGGACAAATAATATATGAAAATCTTAAGAAAAGAAAGCTAACAGGTGAGCAATTAATGAGAGAATTGAAAAAGCATAACATAAGTAGAATAGATGAAGTTATGTATGCTACAGTAGATAGCAATGGTAAATTTTATATAGATAAGTTTAAAGATAATATAAGACCAGGAAGCGACTTAAGTGAAGATAATAAAGGTATTTAGAAATAAAAATATAACATGAAAACATATCTTGACATAAATTAAAAATATATCTATAATTTAAGTTAAAATATATTAAAGCTATGAGAGGACGAGTAAATTAGAAGTAGTCTAAAGAGAGGGGATGTCGTGGCTGTAAGCACCCTAGATTTACCTAATTGAAAACTACCCTTGAGTTGTATCTGAAATCCTATATGGAGTAAAGATGTCCGTTGATTACGTTATAATCATTAGAGTGAAGTTTAATTAAAAAACTTTTAATTAGGGTGGAACCGTGTGAGCAATCAACTCTCGCCCCTAGAAAAAATTCTAGGTGTGAGAGTTTTTTTATTGTATAAAGTCTAAAATTAAATAAGGAGGATGAAGTTCATATGTCTAAGATAAGCATTAAATTACCTGACGGATCAGTAAGAGAGTATGATAAAGGAACAAAAGTTATAGATATAGCAAAAGATATAAGTGAAGGATTAGCAAGAGTTGTTGTAGGAGCTAAAGTTAATGGAGAATTATCAGAACTGAACAAAGAAATAACAGAGGATTCTAATTTAGAATTACTAAAATTTGATGATGAAGATGGGAAAGAAATATTCAGACATACAAGTGCTCATATGCTTGCACAAGCAGTAAAAAGACATTTCCCAGATGCTAAGCTTGCTATAGGACCTTCGATAAAAGATGGGTTTTACTATGATATAGATACAGAACACAGATTTACTCCAGAAGATTTAGAACTACTAGAAAAAGAAATGAAAAAGATAGCTAAAGAAGACTTGAAAATAGAAAGATTTGCACTATCTAGAGAAGAAGCTTTAAAATCTTTAAAAGAGCAGAAAGAAGAATACAAAGTAGAATTAGTAGAAGATTTACCTGAAGGATCAGAAATATCTTTCTATAAGCAAGGAGAGTTTACAGATCTTTGTAGAGGACCACACTTACCAAGTACTAAAAAAGTAAAAGCTGTTAAATTAACAAGTATCGCAGGAGCATATTGGAGAGGTGACGAAAAAAGACCAATGCTTCAAAGAATATATGGTACTTCTTTTGAAAAGCAAAAAGATTTAGATGCATATCTTGAAATGCTAGAAGAAGCTAAGAAAAGAGATCATAGAAAGCTAGGTAAAGAATTAGGCTTATTTACTATGCATAACGAAGGGCCAGGATTTCCATTTTTCCATCCAAAAGGAATGGTTCTTTGGAATACAATACAACAATTCTGGAGAGAAGAACATTTAAAAAGAGGATATGGAGAAATAAAAACTCCTATAATGTTAAATCAACAATTGTGGCATCAATCAGGGCACTGGGAACACTATAAAGAAAATATGTATACTACAAAAATAGATGAACTAGATTATGCTGTGAAGCCTATGAACTGTCCTGGAGCTATGCTTATATACAAGTCAGAAATGTACAGTTATAGAGATTTACCACTTAGATGGGCTGAGCTTGGTCAGGTGCATAGACATGAATTAGCTGGCGCATTACATGGTCTTATGAGAGTAAGAACTTTTACTCAAGATGATGCACATATATTTATGCTACCAGAACAAGTTAAAGAAGAATTGATAAAAGTAATAGATTTAGCTGACCACGTATATAAAGTATTTGGATTCAAATACCATGTGGAACTTTCTACAAGGCCAGAAAGCTACATGGGAACATTAGAACAATGGGATAAAGCAACAAATAACTTAAGGGAAGCATTAGAAGAAAAAGGATTAAATTATATTATAAATGAGGGAGATGGAGCATTTTACGGACCTAAGATAGATTTCCATCTAGAAGATAGTTTAGGACGTACATGGCAATGTGCTACTATCCAATTAGACTTCCAAATGCCTGAAAGATTTGATTTAACATATACTGGTCAAGATAGTGAAAAACATAGACCAGTTATGATTCACAGAACTATTTTAGGAAGTATGGAAAGATTTATAGGTATTCTTATAGAACACTTTGCAGGTAAATTCCCAGTTTGGTTATCACCTGTTCAAGTTAGTGTATTACCAATATCAGATAAATATAATGATTATGCATATGAAGTTAAAAAGAAATTAGAAAATCAAGGTGTAAGAGTAGAAATAGATTCAAGATCAGAAAAAATAGGATATAAAATAAGAGAAGCTCAAATGGCTAAAACTCCATATATGCTAATAGTTGGAGAAAAAGAAGTTGAAAATGGAGAAGTATCTGTAAGGGATAGAGAAGAAGGAGATATTGGCTCTATAAAAGTTGAAGACTTCGTTTCAAGAATTGTAAAAGAGATAGAAGAAAAGAAATAAAATATTAAATAAAAAATGCCAAAACTATTCTAAGTTAAAAAGATGGTTTTGGCATTAATTTTGGGTATATTTAAACTTATAGTAAGTGAAAATAAGAAATTATTTTTTATTATTAATTTAAGATACTTGAAATTATATTTAATAAGCATTAAAAGTGGGAATAACTACTATAATGATTGAATCTTTATATAGCATAATAAAAGAATAGATAAATCTAACTTGAAGAAGGAGCTTAAAATGTCAAAAAATATTTCAGTTAAATTTAATGTTCAATTACAAGAGTCAAAATTTATAGAAAGAACAAATAGATTTATATTAAAATGTGAGATTAATTCTAAATCTTTAGATAATGGGATGGATCACAATATAGTTGAAGCTCACTTAGGAGATACAGGAAGGCTAAAAGAAATACTTATACCTGGATGTAAAGTATGGTTAAAACCAGCAGATAATCCTAATAGAAAAACAAAATGGACAGCAGTATTATGTAAAACTTCAGATAACGGATCTTTAATATCTCTTGTATCTACTCTACCAACTAAACTTATTAACAAAGCACTTAGAGAAAATGCATTAGAAGAATTCGAAGGTTGGAAATTTTTGAAGAGTGAATATAAAATGGGAAACTCTAGATTTGATTTTTTATTAGAAAACAATCAAGGAAAAAAGATGCTACTTGAAGTTAAAAGTGTTACTCATATTGTAAAAGATGGTTTAGGTTTATTTCCAGATGCAGTTACAGCTAGAGGAGCTAGACATGTTAGAGAATTAAGAGAGATTGCAAAAGAAAATGAAGATATAGAGACAGCTATTTTGTTCGTAGCTCAAAGGGAAGATGTAGAAGTCATAAAAGCTAATCGTGATATAGATCCTAACTTTGCAGATGAAATTGAAAAAGCAAAGAAAGATGGAGTAAAGATATTTGGACGTAAATGTCATATTGATTTAGAAAAGATAGTTTTGGGAGATAGGGTTGTAGTAAAATAAAAACAAGAAAAATAGATAGTAATTTTTAAAATTATAATAAAATGTATTTTAACAATTATCTTAATAAATTATGGTATAATTATTGAATTAGTTATGAGAATAAAATTTTAAAAATGAGTTACAGTGTAAAAAGATAGGTTACCAGAAAGGAACATACTAGATGAATCTAATTATACTATTTGAAAGTGACTACATTGAAGAGAGGAAAGTTAGGCTTACAGGAAGAAGATTTGAACATATAATATCAGTGCATAGAGCCAGTATAGGTGACAGATTACGTGTAGGAATGCTAAATGGTAAAATAGGTGAAGGATATATTACACAATTGAATGATAATTTCTTAGAAATGGAAATATCTCTTACAGATAATCCTCCTTCTCCATCTAATGTACAATTAATTCTAGCAATGCCTAGACCAAAAGCTTTAAAGAGAATTATTCAAGATGTTACTACTATGGGAATAAAAAAAATATATATAATAAAAACTTGGAGAGTAGAGAAGAGTTTTTGGAGCAGTCCTGTGTTAGAAGAAGATAATTTATTTGAGCATATGATATTAGGACTAGAACAGGGTAAAGACACTATTTTGCCTGAAATCAGGATTGTAAAGCTTTTTAAACCATTTGTGGAAGATGAAATTCCTGTTATAATTAAAAATACTAGAGCTATAGTGGGACATCCTATGTCTAAGAAAGAATGTCCTAGAGATATAGAAGAGCCAGTAACACTGGCTATTGGACCAGAGGGTGGCTTCATACCTTATGAAATAGAATTACTTGAAAAGCAAGGATTTGAATCTGTAAGCTTAGGAAATAGAATACTACGTGTGGAAACGGCTATACCTTTCATATTGGGAAGATTTTCATAAAATGCTTACAAAAGGCCATAAATTCTGTATAAGAATTTGTGGTCTTTTTAAGACTATAGGAGTATATTATAACTTATAGTGATATATCTATTGTTAAATTGGGTAGTATTATGGAGGCGAAAATATGAGTAAAATATTAAATATTGGCCTTGATATAGGATCAACTACAGTAAAGATGGTTGTACTAGACAGATTAAATAATATCAAGCACAAAAAATATTTAAGACATTTTTCAGATGTAAAGAATACAGTTGCTTCTATGTTAAAAGAAGCAAGGGAAATGCTACAAGATAAGATTGTAACTATGATGGTTACAGGATCGGGTGGTTTAGATATTTCAAAGAAGCTAGGAGTTCCTTTTATACAAGAGGTTATAGCATGTACAGAAACAATTGAAAAGTTTATTCCAATGACAGATGTAGCTATAGAACTTGGAGGAGAAGACGCTAAGATAACTTATTTAGGAGAATCTATAGAACAGAGAATGAATGGAACTTGTGCTGGGGGAACAGGTGCTTTTATAGATCAAATGGCAGCTCTTTTACAAACAGATGCACAAGGATTAAACGAGCTTGCAAAAGGATATAAAACCATATATCCAATAGCTTCAAGATGTGGGGTTTTTGCAAAGACAGATGTCCAACCTTTGTTGAATGAAGGTGCATCTAAAGAAGATATATCTGTATCTGTACTTCAAGCAGTAGTGAATCAGACTATAGGAGGATTAGCTCAAGGTAAGCCTATAAGAGGAAAAATAGCTTTCTTAGGAGGACCTTTATATTTTTTATCTGAGCTTAGAAACAGATTCATAGAAACATTAGAAATAAAAGAAGAAGACATAATTATTCCTGAGGATTCACAATATTTTGTATCTATAGGAGCAGCAATTTCTTCTAAGAAAGAAGAGACAATACTATTTAATGATATATATAAAAATTTAGAACTAATGCAAAATCTAGGAAGCGAATCTCTAAAGGATATAGAACCTCTTGTTTCAAGTGAGGAAGAGTATGTACAATTTAAAGAGAGACACAGTAAAAATAAAGTAAAAAGAGTAGCTCTAGAAACTTATGAAGGAAATGCTTACTTAGGAATAGATGCAGGTTCGACAACTACTAAGGTAGCATTGGTAGATGAGAATGGGAGTCTTTTATATTCATATTATGGTAGTAACATGGGAAGTCCAATAAAATCTACAATTACAGCTCTTAAGGACTTATACAGTAAAATTAATAGCAATATTAAAATAGTTAATTCAGTTGTAACCGGATATGGAGAGCAACTCTTAAAATCTGCATTGAAGATAGATATTGGAGAGATAGAAACGGTTGCACATTACAAAGCTGCACAGTTTTTCTTGCCAGATGTAGACTTTATACTTGATATTGGTGGACAAGATATGAAAAGTCTAAAAATAAAGAATGGAGCTATAGATTCTATAATGTTAAATGAGGCATGCTCTTCAGGATGTGGTTCATTTATAGAAACTTTTGCTAATTCTTTAAATATGAATATAGAAGAATTTTCTAAAGCAGGACTTAAATCTAAAAGACCAGTAGATTTAGGTACACGTTGTACTGTATTTATGAATTCAAAGGTAAAACAAGCTCAAAAAGAAGGAGCTGATGTGAGTGATATATCAGCAGGAATTTCTTTTTCAGTAATAAAGAATGCATTATATAAAGTTATTAGAATAAGAAATATAGATGAGTTAGGAAAAAATATAGTAGTGCAAGGTGGAACATTTTATAATGATGCTGTTCTTAGAGCTTTAGAGAAAACTATAGGTAGAGAAGTAGTTAGACCAGATATTTCAGGAATAATGGGTGCTTTCGGTTCTGCTCTAATAGCTAAAGAAAGATATAAAGATGGTTATGAAACTCAATTAGTAAAGAGTAACGAACTTGACAACTTTGAAGTAGAAACTTCTATGGAAAGATGTAAGCTGTGTGGAAATAACTGCCTACTAACTATAAATAAATTTTCAGGTGACAGAAAATTTGTATCAGGAAATAGATGTGAAAGAGGATTAGGAATAGAAAAGACTCAAAATGATATTCCAAACTTATATGATTATAAATATAAAAGACTTTTTAAATATAAGCCTTTATCATTAGAAGAATCTAAAAGAGGAATCATAGGAATACCTAGAGTTCTTAATATGTATGAAGACTATCCATTTTGGTATACATTTTTTACAGAACTTGGATATAGAGTGGTGATTTCTGGTAGATCATCTAAAAAACTATATGAACTAGGAATAGAAACTATACATTCAGATTCAATGTGTTATCCTGGAAAGCTTGTTAATGGACATATCATGGATTTAATAAAAAAAGGAGTTAATAAAATATTTTATCCTAGTATTCCATTTAATATAAAGGAAGATAAGAATTCAGACAATCATTATAATTGTCCTATAGTAATATCATGTCCTGAAGCTATAAACGCAAATATAGATGAGATATATTCAGGAGAAGTTAAATTCTATCATCCTTTTTTACCAATAGATGATCCTAAAAGAATGGTAAAAAGATTATATGAAGAGCTATCAGAAGAAGACTTAAGACTAGAAGAAATTTCAAGAGCTTTAGATAAAGCTTATAAAGAATTAGAAGATTATAAGGAAGATGTAAGGAAAAAAGGAGAAGAAGCTCTTGATTATATAAATAAAAATAATATAAAAGGAATAGTATTATCAGGAAGACCTTATCATATAGATCCAGAAATAAATAATGGTATTCCCGAGCTTATAAAGTCATATGGATTTGTAGTTTTATCAGAAGATGCTATAAGTCATTTAGAAAATCCAGAAAGACCTCTTAGAGTTGTAGATCAGTGGATGTATCATTCAAGACTATACTCAGCAGCAACATATGTTGCAAAACATAAAAACTTAGAACTTGTACAACTTAATTCTTTTGGATGTGGATTAGATGCAGTAACAACAGACCAAGTACAAGAGATATTAGAAAGTTATGGAAAAATATATACAGTTATAAAAATAGACGAAATAAGTAATTTAGGAGCAGTTAGAATTAGGATACGCTCATTAATAGCTACTATAGAAGAACGAGATAATAAAGGATTTGAGCCTAAAAAATTGTATGAACCTGATAAAAAGATTCTATTTACTAAGGAAATGAAGAAGACACATACTATATTATCACCACAAATGTCTCCTATACATTTTCAGTTTCTAAAAACAGGATTTAAAAAAGCAGGATATAATATAGAGATTCTTCCATCGGTAGATAAAGAAGCTATAGATGAAGGTTTAAAATATGTACACAATGATGCATGTTATCCTTCAATAATAACTATAGGACAGATAATGAAAGCTTTAAATTCTGGAAAATATGATTTAGATAATACTTCTGTTATAATATCTCAAACAGGAGGAGGATGTCGTGCTACTAATTATATAGCTTTCTTAAGAAAATCATTAAAAGATGCAAATATGGGGCATGTTCCAGTTATATCACTTAATGCAGTTGGACTAGAAAAAAATCCTGGGTTTAAAATAACTATACCTATGTTAAATAATTTAATGATGGGACTAGTATATGGCGACTTACTAATGAGAGTACTTTATAGAGTAAGACCTTATGAAAAAGTGAGAGGTTCAGCAAATAAGCTTTATGATTACTGGGTTAAAAAATGTAAAGAATCCTTAGAACATGGAAGTAGAAGAGATTTTAAAGAAAATATATATAATATAGTAAAAGATTTTGATAACTTAGAAATAGATGAAACTATAATAAAGCCTAAAATTGGTATAGTAGGTGAAATACTGGTGAAGTATCATCCTGTAGCTAATAATAATATAGTAGATCTTTTAGAGAAAGAAGGAGCAGAGGTAGTAGTTCCTGACCTAACTGACTTTTTACTATATAGTGCATTTGATAATAAGACAAAATATAAGGAATTATCAGGTAGTTATAAGAGTAACTTAGCTGGAGGATTAGCAATAACAGCTATAGAACATTACAGAAAAGATATGAAAAAGGCATTAACAGAAAGTAATAGATTTGAAGCACCTGTATCCATAGAAGAACTTGCAGAAAAAGCAAGTAAGCATTTATCACTATGTCATCAAACTGGAGAAGGATGGTTTTTAATTGGTGAGATGGTTGAATTATTACAAACAGGAGTAAATAATATTGCATGTTTACAACCTTTTGCATGTTTACCTAACCATATAGTTGGAAAAGGAATGATAAAAGAACTCAAAAGACATTATCCTCTTTCAAATATTTCTCCTATCGATTATGATGCTAGTGCAAGTGAGGTAAATCAAATAAATCGTATAAAACTTATGCTTTCTATAGCATTTAAAAATTTAGAAAAAGAATCAATGGAACAAAAATCAAAAGAAGAAGTTGCATTGAATCATTAATAGTTAATAAGAGCCCTAGTTATCTAGGGCTTTTATACTTATCTATTAGTATATTAAATTAATATTTAACTATAAGAAAATGAGTAAAATTAATAGAACTAATGATACGGATACTACTCCTAAAAGTACGTATAAAGTTTTTTTAGTTAGTATAATAATTCTAGACATTTTATCACCCCTTATATTATTTTCTTACTAGGGTATAGAAGTCTATATTATAAACTATTTTTAGGAATATAAATATATTCCTAAAATATTATGAAAATTATATTTGTACAGTTATAAATTCTATAAAGATTTACATACATTTAGTTATATAATATAATAAGACTAAAATAGATACGGGAGGATCGGAAAGGAATGAGTATAAGGATATTAACAGACAGTAACTGTGATTTACCTTCTGACATTATACACGATTATGATATAGATGTATTACCTATATTGATTTGTTTAGGAGACAAAGAATATGAAGACGGAATAACAATAGACTCCTATGAAGTATATAAAAATATGAAACAAGGATCAGTTTACAAAACAGCTCAAATACCACCAAATGAGTTTAAAAAGAAGTTTAGGCAATGTGCTGATAATAAAGAAACTTGCATATATATAGCATTTTCTTCAGGATTATCAGGAACTTACCAATCTTCCATTTTAGCTAAAAATGAAATACAAGAAGAGTATCCAGATCTTGATGTAACGGTCATAGATACAAAATGTGCATGTATGGGTCAAGGACTCGTTGTTTTAAAGGCAGCGAAGATGGCAAAGGAAGGAAGAAGTAAAGAGGAAATATTAGAAGCAGTAAAATTTTATTCAGAACATATGGAACATATAGTTACTGTAGAAGATTTAGAATATTTATATAGAGGTGGAAGAGTTAGTCGTACATCAGCTTTTATAGGAGGACTACTTAATGTGAAGCCTATAATAGATGTTCGAGATGGAAAATTAGTACCTTTTGAAAAATTAAGGGGAAGAAACAAAGTAATAAAAAGAATAATGGATATAGTTGATGAGAGAGGAAAATCATTAGAAAAACAAACTATTGCCATAGCACATGCTGATGATTTAGAAACTGCTATAAAAATAAAAGAAATGATAGAAGAAAGATTTAAATGTAGAGATATATTAATAACTGTTATGGGATGTGCAATTGGATCTCACGTAGGGCCTGGTACGGTAGCAGTATTCTTTTTAAACGAAGAGTCTCCTATTTAATTTTAAAACGACTAAAAATTATTAACAAATAGCACATGTTTACTATAAAATATGGTGAATGCAGTGCTATTTTATATATAGATGAGGCAATATCAAAAAAAGGGGGACTATTATGCCAAAAAGTACTTTTTTTAACTTACCAGAAGATAAGAAAGAAAGAATACTTGGGGCTACCATAGATGAATTTGCTGAAAATTCATATCAAAATGCAAGTATAAATAAAATAGTTAAAAAATCAGATATAGCTAAAGGTAGCTTTTATCAGTATTTTGAGAACAAAAAAGATTTATTTAAATATGTATTAGAAATATGTGAGGAAAGAAAAATATCTTATGTAGAAAAGGCTATTGAGGATATAGAGTATTTAGATTATTTTGAAATTATAAGAAGAATATATATAGCTTTTATGGAATTCTCTATAGAAAATCCAAAATTGTCATTTATAATAAATGAATTATTAAAAAGTAATGATACTGAACTTAAAAACGAGGTATTAGAAGACGTATTGTCCAAGAGTAACAGTATCTTTAATAAAGTCTTAGAAAGAGGACTTCAGAATGGAAATATTAATCCTAATCTAAACATAGAACTATTAGGAAACTTGATGAGTCATATGGGAGTATTTGTTAGGGAATATGTGCATAAAGATTCACTACGAGATTATAGTGGCTTAGTAGATGAAGTTGTAAATATATTAGAAAATGGAATAAAATTCAGGAAAAGAAGTAATAGAAGTATAGAAGATAGATTTTATTAAAATATAATTGACATACATAAAATTTAATGATATTATGTCTAGAATTATATATTTAAAGCTCGATAACTTTAAACAGTTGTCTGAGATTTTTTTGTATGTAGAAAACCACCTGCTATGCAGGTGGTTCCAAAAAGCTTGTAGCTATG